>JBIJED010000044.1:0-10685 GCA_044343785.1 Azospirillales bacterium
CGACGGGCTCGAGGTCCACTTCCCGGTCCGCAAGGGCCTGATCTTCGAGCGGCAGGTCGGCACCGTGAAGGCGGTCGACGGCATCGACCTGACGATCGCGCAGGGCGAGACGCTGGGCCTCGTCGGCGAGAGCGGGTGCGGGAAATCGACCGTGGGCCGCGCGATCCTGCGCCTCGCCCCCATCACGGCGGGCGAGGTGCGGTTCCGGGGCCGCGACCTCGCGACCCTGCCCGAGGAGGAGATGCGACGGGAGCGCCGGCGCGTCCAGCTGATCTTCCAGGACCCCTACGCCAGCCTGAACCCACGCATGTCGATCGGCGCCTGCCTCGCCGAACCGATCCGCCTGCACGAGCTTCGCCAGGGCGACGCG
The DNA here is from genome assembly GCA_044343785.1 of Azospirillales bacterium. GTDB lineage: Bacteria > Pseudomonadota > Alphaproteobacteria > Azospirillales > Azospirillaceae > CANGXM01. The sequence continues at coordinate 371 of JBIJED010000044.1, forward strand.
GCGGTGAAGGAGCGGGTGGCCGAACTCCTCACCCTCGTCGGGCTCAGCCCCAGCCACGCCGGCCGCTATCCGCACGAATTCTCGGGCGGCCAGCGCCAGCGCATCGGGATCGCCCGCGCACTCGCCTGCGAGCCCGATCTCGTGGTCTGCGACGAACCCGTCTCGGCGCTCGACGTCTCGATCCAGGCACAGGTGGTGAACCTGTTGCAGGATCTTCAGGAGCGCATCGGCCTCACCTATCTCTTCATCGCCCACGGGCTGAATGTCATCCGCCACCTGTCGACCCGTGTGGCGGTCATGTACCTCGGCCGGATCGTGGAGATCGGCGATAAGGACGCGGTCTACGACAACCCGCGCCACCCCTACACCCGCGCGCTGTTGAGCGCCGTGCCGCTGCCCAGTCCGAAGGCCGAACGGGCGCGCCGGCGCATCATCCTGCAGGGCGACGTGCCGAGCCCGCTGAACCCGCCGGACGGATGCCGGTTCGCCTCGCGCTGCCCGATCGCGGAGGCCCGGTGCCGGTCGGAGACGCCTCCGCTGGCGCCGAGGCCGGGGGCCGCGCACCCCGTCGCCTGCTGGCGCGCGGGCGAGGTGGACACGCTCCTGCCGACGAGCGTCGCGGCGGCCTGATCCTCTCCATATCGTTTTGTCATTTCGGCCGGTCGGCGGATAATGAAGGCCAGATCGAGCCGGGCGCATCCCGCGGACCGGTGACCGCGTGATGTCGGCATGAACAAGCTCGTCGCCCGGACCTGGGGCCGGATCGCATTCCTCCTGTTCGCGATGGCGCTCGCCGCGGCGGAGCCGTCGATCGCAATTGCGTTACGTCTGGCGGAGGGATCGTATTCCGAATCGATCCTGAACGCGGCGCTCGAATCGCTTGTGCTGATCGCCGGCGCCCTGCTCATCATCAGGCTGCTGCACGTCCTGGTCTGGCATGGCCTTGTGACCCGCCAGTCCGGCGGCCCGCCGCCCCGGCTCCTCACCGACCTGGTCGACGTCGCGGTCCTGACCATCACCCTAACGCTCGTCATCGCCTTCGTCTTCGACATGCCGGTCAACGGCCTCATCGCGACCTCGGGCGTCGCGGTCGCGGTGATCGGCTTTGCACTGAAGAGCATGATCTCCGACCTGTTCTCGGGCATCGCGATCACGATCGAGCGGCCGTTCCGGATCGGCGACTGGATCGAAATCCAGAGCGGGGCGGTGGGTCAGGTACGGACCATGTCCTGGCGGGCCACGGGTCTGGACCTGGAGAGCGGCCTCCATCTCGTGGTCCCGAACAGCCAGTTGTCGGAGATGGTGCTCAAGATCTACGACCGGCCCGAACCGCACTGGCGGGACGAACTCGACATCATGTTCGGCTACGACGTCTCCGCCCATCAGGCGGAACGGGTCCTCTTGTCCGCCGCCGCCGACGTGCCGGAGGTGGCAGCATCCGGCGAACCGCACGTCCGGATCATGAGCTTCGACGAGAAGGGTGTCGTCTGGCGCCTTCGCTTCTGGGTACCGGATTATCCGAGCTGCGGTCCGCTCCGCTACGCCGTCCAGCGGAACATCCTGCGGAACCTTCATTTCTCCGGGATCACCCTTCCACTGCCGCGCCTCTATACGCAGATGCCGGTCCCCGAGAGCCCGTCTTCCACCCGGGACACGGGCGCGTTCATCCGGCGGGTTCCGCTCTTCGCGATGCTCCGCAATGAGGAACTGGCCGATCTGGTCGCTGCGTCGGCCCATCGGCTCGTCTCGTCGGGGACCGCGGTGGTCGGCCTCGGTGACCGCGGCGATTCACTGTTCCTCGTGAAGGACGGGCTGCTCGAGGTACTGTTGGCAGGAGCCGACGGCGAACCCCTTTCGATCGCGCGGCTGCAGTCCGGTCATTTCTTCGGGGAGATGTCGCTCCTGACGGGAGCGCCCCGCGCGGCCACCGTCCGTGCGGTCGTGGACAGCACCGTGATCGAGATCAACAAGGCCGCCATGGAACCCATTCTGATGCGGCGGGTCGAGCTGATGGAGGCGATGAGCACGGTCCTCGCCGACCGTCAGCTCATGAACGCGAGGGCCGGCGAGGTTTCGCGAACCCCGTCCGAGGTCCGCGAGGAGCGACGGACCCTCGCCCACCTGCTCCTCGGCCGGATGCGGGCCTTCTTCCGGATCGGCGCGCCGGCGTCGTGACGGTCAGACCGACACGCCGTAGAGGGCCGTGTACTTGTCGCGCAGGTACGTCACGTAGGGCTTGGGATCGAGCTTGCGGCCGGTGATCCGCTGGAGCAGTTCGTCGCGGGCGAAGCGGCGGCCGTGGACGTAGATGTTCCGCGTCAGCCAGTCCTTCAGCGGCGCGTAGCTCCCCGCATCCACCGACGCCTGGATCGACGGATCCTCGGCCCGCGCCGTCTCCAGCACCTGTGCGGCCATCACGTTGCCGATGGTGTAGTTGCAGAAGGTGCCGATCTGGCCCGACGACCAGTGGATGTCCTGCAGGCAGCCGAGCCGGTCGTTCGGCACGTCGAGGCCGAGTTCCTGCTTGATGACGGCGTTCCACGCCTCCGGCAGATCCTTCACCTTCAGCGTGCCGTCCACCAGCCTCGTCTCGATGTCGACGCGCAGCATGATGTGGAAATCGTAGGTCAGCTCGTCCGCCTCGACGCGGATGAAGCCCGGGCGGACCTTGTTGATCGCGCGGTGGAACGCGGCCACGTCCACGTCGCCCAGCGCCTCGGGGAAGGTTTCCTGCAGCATGCCGTAGTGCAGGTCCCAGAAGCGGCGGCTGCGGCCGATGTGGTTCTCCCACAGGCGCGACTGGCTCTCGTGCGCGCCGAAGCTGACGCCGCCGACGGCATAGAGGCCGACGAGGTCGGTCGCCAGCGTGGTGCGGGTGTAGGCCGGGTCGATCCCCTGCTCGTAGAGGCCGTGGCCGGCTTCGTGCATCGTGCCGAACAGGCTTGCGGGCAGGAAGTTGGGGTAGTAGCGCGTGGTGATGCGCACGTCGTTGCGGGTGAAGCTGATCTCGAAGGGATGCACGGTCCCGTCCAGGCGCCCGCGGTCGAAGTCGTAGCCGAGCTTGGCCGCGATCGTCTTGGCGAACGCCGCCTGCATCTCCGGCTCGTAGTGCCGCTCGAGGAAGTCGCTGCGGGGTGCTTCGACCGCCGTCGTCGCCTTCACCACGGGGCCGATCCCCGCGCGCAGCTCCGCGAACAGAGACCTCAGGCTCGTGACCGTCTCGCCCGGCTCGAACTGGTACATCAGCGCGTCGTAGGGATGCCCCTCGTAGCCGATGGCGTCGGCCAGTTCCCGCGCCATGCCCACCGTCTTCTCGAGGTAGGGCGCGAAAAGGGAGAAGTCGCTGTCCGCCCGCGCCTTCACCCACACGGCGGCCGCCTCGCTCGCGTGCTGCGCGCGGCGGCGGATCAGGTCGGGCGGGATCTTGAGGTGGTGCTGCACCGCCTCGCGCGTCTGGGCCACGATGCGCCGGTCGGCGTCCTCGGCCGGGCGGTTGGCGACCTCGGTCTCGGCGGCGTCCAGCAGGCGGCGGGTCTCGTCGGCGACGAGGAGCCCGTGGGCGAGGACCTTCATGGTCGACACCTGCTTGGCGCGGGTGTCGTTGCCGCCCGGCGGCATCATCGTGCGGCTGTCCCAGTAGAGGAGGGCCCAGCTGTTCAGCACGTCGTTGACCATGCCGATGCGGTCGTTGAGGGCGGCGATGCTCATGGTGGCTGTTCTCGTTCTTCTCAGGGACGGCGGATGCACGCCTTGAAATGGCCGGGGCCGACGGCCTCCAGCGGCGGCTCGACCTTCGCGCACTCGGGTGCGGCGATCGGGCAGCGGGTGCGGAAGACGCAGCCCGACGGCGGGTTGATCGGGCTCGGGATGTCGCCCTGGAGGATGACCCGCTCGCGCCGGACCGTGGGGTCGGGCACCGGGATCGCCGACAGGAGCGCCTGGGTGTAGGGGTGGACCGGGTTGCGGTAGAGCTCGCGCGCCGGCGCCACCTCCATGATCTTGCCGAGATACATGACGATCACGCGGTCGGAGATGTACTCGACCACGCTGAGGTCGTGGGCGATGAAGAGGAGCGTCAGCTGCAGCTCGGACTTCAGGTCCAGCAGCAGGTTCAGCACCTGCGCCTGGATCGAGACGTCCAGCGCCGAGACCGGTTCGTCGGCCACGATGAACTGCGGGCTGACCGCGAGCGCGCGGGCGATGCCGATGCGCTGGCGCTGCCCGCCCGAGAACTCGTGCGGATAGCGCCGCACCGCGGACGACGCGAGCCCGACCTTCTGGAGCAGCTGGACGACCCGGTCCTCCATCTCGGCACCCGAGGCGAGGCGGTGGATCTTCAGCGCCTGGCCGACGATCTCCCCCACCGTCATGCGCGGGTTGAGGCTGGCGTAGGGGTCCTGGAAGATGATCTGCATCCGCCGGCGCCAGTCGCGCATCGCCGGGGCGGGGATCTTGGCGATGTCCGTGCCGTCGAACACGATCTCGCCCGAGGTGGGCTCGACCAGCCGCAGGATGGTGCGGCCGGCGGTGGTCTTGCCCGATCCGCTCTCGCCGACGAGGCCGACCACCTCGCCCGGCATGACGTCGAAGCTGATGCCGTCGACGGCCTTGACGGACGAGGTGGTCCGGCCGAGCAGGCCGCTCTTGATCGGGAAGTGCTTCTTCAGGTCGCGCACCGCGAGGAGCGGCGCGACGGTCCCGGCGGACGCCGCCGGCGGGCGCTCGGGCGCGATGATCTCAGCCACGGGCGCGCTCTCCCTTCAGGTCCAGTTCCGTCCAGCGCAGGCAGCGCACCGTGTGCCCGCCACCCGAATCCACCAGCGGCGGATGGGTCTCCACGCACCGCGCGTCGGCGAACCGGCAGCGCGGGCGGAACTTGCATCCGGGCGGCAGGTCGAGCGGGTTCGGCACGTTCCCCGGGATCGCCTGGAGGCGGGCCCTCGGCCCCTCGCCGACGTGGTCGAGGCGCGGTATCGAATTCATGAGCCCCAGCGTGTAGGGCATCTTCGGCTCGCCGAAGATGTCGCGCACGCCGCCCTCCTCCACCGCCTGACCGGCGTACATGACGACCACGCGGTCCGCCATCTCGGCCACCACGCCCAGGTCGTGGGTGATGAACAGGATCGCCATCCCGAACTCGCGCTTCAGCTTGCGCATCAGGTCGAGGATCTGCGCCTGGATCGTCACGTCGAGCGCCGTCGTCGGCTCGTCGGCGATCAGGAGCTTGGGGTTGCAGGACAGCGCCATGGCGATCATGACGCGCTGGCGCATGCCGCCCGACATCTGGTGCGGATAGTTCCCGAGCCGCTTCACCGGCTCGGGAATGCCGACCAGTTCCAGCATCTCGGCCGCGCGGACCATGGCCTGCCGGCGGTTGGTGCGCTGGTGCAGCTCGATGGCCTCGGCGATCTGGTCCCCGACCGTGCGGACGGGGTTCAGGCTCGTCATCGGCTCCTGGAAGATCATCGAGATGTCGTTGCCACGGATGCGCCGCATCCGCTGCTCGGACAGCTTCAGGAGGTCCTCGCCCTGGAACCGGATCGCACCGCCCGCGAAATAGCCCGGGTGCTGGACGAGGCGCATGATCGACAGGCTGGTGACCGACTTGCCCGACCCGCTCTCGCCCACCACGGCGAGCGTCTCGCCCCGGTCGATGTGGAAGCTGACGCCATCGACGGCCCGGACGGTCCCGTCCTCGGACTTGAAGTAGGTCTTGAGGTCCTCGACCTCGAGGAGCGGCTCGCTCATAGGGGCACGACCCGTGCGCCGAGCGGATGGCGGGCCTGGAAGGTGCTGGGCACTTCGACGCCTGTCTGTGTGACGATCATCGTGTTGATGGTCCGGTAGCCGTCGATCCCGGGACGATAGATGCCCGGCTCGTTGGAGAACACCATTCCGACGGCGACGGGGGTGTCGTCGCCGGGCGCCAGCCACGGTCCCTCATGCCCCTGCACGCCCATGGCGTGGCCGATCCGGTGGCGGATCGCGTCGCCGAATCCTGCCGCGCGCAGTTCGGCCAGCGCCGCGTCGTTCACCAAGCGGCAGGGCGTTCCGGGCCTGAGCGCCGTGATCGCGGCGTCGTTGGCCGCCGCCGCCGCCGTCAGGCAGCGCCGCTGGTCGGGCGTCGGCTCGCCCAGGATCAGCGTGATCCCGCTCTCGGCATGATAGCCGCCGACGCTGGCGCCGATGCCGGCGATCATCGTGTCGCCGGGGTCCGGCCGGCGCGCGATCACCTTGCCGTGCGGCAGCGCCGCGCGCGGCCCGGTGTGGACCGTGCCGGTCAGGCCGACCTTGGTGTGGCCGAACGCGGCGCCGAGTTCGGCCTTCTGCATCGCCGCCGCCGCGGACAGGCCGGCCGACAGGATGTCGAGTTCGGTGCCGCCGCCGCGCACGATGTCGGCCGTCCGCGCCCGGATCGCGTCGAGCACGGCGTCGGCGTAGCGCGCGGCGGCCCGCACCAGCGCCAGCTCCGCCGGCCCCTTGACCGCGCGCAGCCGCTCGACGAGATCCGTCAGCACGAGGGCGTCGACGTCGCGGGCGAGCGCCTGATGGACCGCGGCCGACAGCGTGTCGACCATCAGCCGGCGCGCGCCGACGCTGGCCACCATCCAGCGGACGGGATGCACCTCGCCCGGGAACTCCTCGTAGGTGCGGACGTCGCTGATCCAGGTCGCGGCCGCGTTCTCCAGCTCCAGCAGCGGGACGAGCAGCGAGGGCGCGCCGCGGCGCGGGACCCACAGGCCCATCGGCCGCTCGTTGGCGCTGTGGAAGAAGCCGGTGGCATAGACCACGTTCGGCGTGTCCAGCACGAGCATGCCATCGACGCCGGCCGCCTCGACCGAGGCGCGGATACGTTCGACGACCGCCTTGTGGAAGGCCGGCGACAGCGGTTCCAAGGGGGGGTCCAGGGGGGCCGTCACCGGCTGATCTCCTCCAGGGTCTCGCGCACGCCGAGTTCGCGGCCGAGCGTCGTGATGTCGTCGAGGACGGCGCGGTCGAGGGGAACGCCGTCCCGGGTCTTCTCCGTCAGGCGCCGGTGCTCCTGCTCGCCCGGCACCAGGATCTCGCTCACTCCCGGCCGCTTGCGCCCGGCCCTGATCTCGTCGATGAACCGACCCATCCGCCCCTCGAATTCGGCCAGCGGCATGAACCAGTCGATGTCGATCGCGGTGAAGCTGTGGGACACGTCCTGCCGCTTGGGGTCGGAATAGGGGGCGAGGCCGAAGCCGCCGCCGGAGACCACCCCGGTCAGCACGTCGGTCATGAGCGACAGACCGTACCCCTTGTATTGCCCGATGCCCAGAAGCGCCCCCTGCATCGCGGCCTCGGGATCGTCGGTCTCGTGCCCGTCCGGGGTGAGCGCCCAGTCGAGCGGCATCTTCCGCCCTTCCCGCGCGTGCCAGCGCATCATGCCCTTGCCGGCGGTGGTGAGCGCGATGTCGAGGACGACGGGAAAGCCCTTGTCCGACGGGGCGGCGATCGCCCACGGGTTCGTGCCGACCGCGGGCGACGCCCCGCCCCAGGCCGCCATCTCCGGCCCGGCGTTGGTGTAGGCGACGCCGATGCAGCCATGGGCCAGCGCCTCTGACGCGTGCACGGCCGAGGAGCCGTAGTGCGTGCCGTTGCGGACGATCACGGTGCCGATGCCGCAGGTCTTGGCCTTGGCGATGGCGAGGCGCATCGCCTTGATGCCGATCACGCTGCCCAGCCCGCCGTGCCCGTCGACGAGCGCCAGCGCGGGGCTCGCCTTGACCACCTCGAACGGCGCGTTCGCGTCGAGAATCCCCGACGCGAGCCGGTCGCGGTAGGAGCGCAGCCGCCGTACCCCCTGCCCCTGCCCCGGGTGGAAGCGCAGCTCGCTGAAGACGAGCGCGCCGCCCACGATCTCCACCTGTTCGGTCGTGAGACCCATCGCCCGCAGGCAGGCCGTGGTGAAGTCCCGCAGCGCCGGCAGCGGGACGCACGCCATGTCGATCGCCGTCTCCATCGTCCCGCCCGTCAGCCGGCGAGGTCGAGGAGACTGCGGAGGTTCACGCCCGGACGGACGTCCGGCGTGATCGCCCCGGCCGTGCCGGTCATCAGCAGCGTGAGACCCGGCCCGTAGCCCGCCCGCGGCCCGTCGGTCTGGCCGACGACGGCGATGCCCGTGGCGCCGCGCAGATAGCCGTGCTGGTAGCGGCTGTCGGTGTCGGCCAGCGCGACGAGGTCGCCGAGGCGCAGCGTGTCGAGCCCCGCCTTCGCCACCTCCTCGCGGTCCGTGGTCTGGATGTGGATGCTGCCGCCCTCGCTGGTCAGGCCCGCGCCGGCGCCGACGAGGTGCGGCGGCACCACGGCGACGACCGGCACCTTGAGCGACCCGCCCGCGGACGAGGGGGCCAGCGCCCGGAACAGCTCGGGCGAGAGGCTCTTCAGCTTCACCGCCGGGTGGTCCGTCACCGCCATTCCGACGCCCCTGGAGCGGACGACGATCTTGTCGCCGACCGCCATCATCTCGCGCGCGGCGCGGGCGAAGTGGACGATCACGTGCTCGGAGAAGCGACCCGACTTGCCGGTCACCGTGCCCTTCGTGCCCTGGGCGCGGCCGGTCATGACCACCGCCTCGTTGCCCACGCAGGCATAGACGTTGAGGCCGCGGTTCCCGAGGTCGGCAGGGTAGGCGATGCTCACGCCCGGGTGGACGCAGTCGGCCTGCCAGCCGAAGGCGCTGTCGCCGACGGACACGTTGTAGACGATGCCGCCGTATGTGGGCAGCAGGAACGGCGTCCCGTCTGCCGCGAGCCGATACGGTTCGGCCGGAAGGCCGGGGAAGCCGGGATGGACGATCTGGCCCATCACCGAGACGGCGACGAGCTTGTCCTCGTTGGTGGCGACGGTCATGCCCGCACCCGTTCGGTCTGGAGGAGGTCGGCGAGGTTCGCCTTCGGGTCGATGGTCCATTCGATGCAAGGCCCGGCGCAGGTCATCAGCGTGAGGATGCCCGGCCCGTGCCCGGTCATGATCGAATCGCCGTGGATGCAGATGCAGATCGACACGGCGTCCTTGCGGTAGCTGCGGCCCCAATGGTGATCGGCGTGGTCGATCACGATCAGGTCGCCCATCCGCATCCGGTCGATGCCGAGTTCGGCCATCAGCGCGCGGTCGCCGGACATCAGATCCTGGTCCACGTACTCGCTGTTGAGTTCGGCGCCCGAGCCCATGATCCGGATCGGCAGCTCCATCGCCACCGGGACCCGGATCTTCCGGCCGTCGACCGCCTGGACGCCCATCGCCTCGAACAGGCGCGGGCTCATCTTCTTCAGGTTCACCTGCGGGTAGTCGATCATGCGCAGGCCGCGGCCGACGGCCTTGATCTGCACCATGTCGCCCACGTTCATCATCGCGTGGGCGTCGTCGGAGAACTCGACCAGCATGCGGGCGTGCTCACCCACCACGACCCCCTTCGCCCCGGCGGCGAGGCCGCTGGTGACGACCGCCTCGTTGCCGAGGCAGGCGAGATAGTGCAGCGCGAAATCCAGCTTCTCGTCGGCCTGGGCGATGGAGACGCCCGGCTCCACGTGGTCGCCGGCCCAGCCGAAGGCCGGATCGCCGGCCCGCACGTTGTACACCACACCCGACATGCCCGGCAGGATCATCGCCTTGCCGTCGGGATCGGGGATGTAGCCGGCGGGACGGATGGTCGGCTGCGTCACAGCACCGGCCACCGCCATCTCGACCAGGTCCCCCGCGTTCGTCCGTACGCCCATGCCCTCGTCCCTCGCCCCCGTCGTCGGTGTCCGCGGTCCGCGGTCGGCGGCCCGGCTTGACAAGCCCGCTCGGGTCACCGCATCCTCGGCGGGTTGATTGTATTAATGTAGACAATCGGCGGCCAAGTGAAAAACGGACCTCACATCGGCAAAAGGACCGGCGGCGCCCTCGCGGCGGACCGCGCGGGACCGGTCTGTTCCGCATGACCCGTGGATCGGTCCTGATCACGGGCGGGGGCGGGTTCGTCGGCAGTCACCTCGCCGAGGGTCTCGCCGCGCTGGGATTCGAGCCGATCGTCGCCGATCGGGCGTTCGACGACGAGACGCTTCGACGCGTCGGTCGATTCCGCCGCATCGACATGGGCGTCGACGACCTCGCGTCCGTCGGGCCGGTCGACTTCATGATCCATGGTGCCGCGACGACCGCCCGGCCGGAGGAGGTGGGGCTTTCGGTCGCGGACTACCTGCAGGGCGAACTCCAGCTTCTGTTCGTGGCCACGGCGGCGGCCGCGATGATGGGCGTGCGGCGCTTCGTGCAGGTCAGCTCGATGGCCGTGTTCTCGCCGCGCCAC
>JBIJED010000513.1:0-3010 GCA_044343785.1 Azospirillales bacterium
GGCCGGGCGGCAACGGCGTCGTCCCGCGCATGGCGGGTGGGGCCTCCCCGGATCGGGCGGGTTTCTGTTTGGCGACTGAATCCCAAACCCGATCATGGACTTGCGCTACACCCGCCACCCCATCACAGCCACCCTGGTGCATCATTCGGGCCAGAGGCCTCGTCGGGTGGATCGCCCGGGCTGGCGGGGACGACGGTCCGGCGGCCGTCGCCGGGGCCGCCGCGACCCCGGCTCACACGGACCCGACCGCGGCCTCGAGGCGGCCGATCGCCTCGTCCACCAGGGCGCGGGGACAGCCGAGGTTGACCCGCATGTAGCCGTGGCCTTCGGCGCCGAACTTCTGCCCCTTGTCGAGCCAGAGGCGGGCCTTGGCGAGCATGAAGCGGTCCAGCGCGTCGGCGTCCATGCCAAGGCCGCGACAGTCCATCCAGGCGAGATAGAGGCTGTCCGCGGGAAGCACCCGCAGCCCGTGGTTCAGCCCGTTGATGGCGGAGGCGAAATGGGCGTGGTTCGCGCGGACGTAGACCAGCATCTCCTCCAGCCAGGGCTCGCCGTGGGTGTAGGCCGCCTCGGCCGCGACCATGCCCAGCACGTTCACGAAGGGCGCCATGTTCCGGTCGATCTGGCGCCGGTACTCCTCGCGCAGGCGGCGGTCCGGGATGAACAGGTTGGCGCTCTGGAGACCCGGCAGGTTGAACGTCTTGCTGGGTGCCGTGCAGGTGACGCTGTTGCGGGCGAAGGTCTCGCCAAGGCTGGCGAACGGCACGTGGCGCACCGCCGGGTTCATGATCAGGTCCTGATGGATCTCGTCCGACACGACGAGGATGCCGTGGCGGGCGCAGATCTCGCCCATGCTGCGCAGCTCCGCCTCGGTCCAGACGGTGCCGGTCGGGTTCTGCGGATGGCTCAGGATGAACAGCCTGGTGTCGGGACGGATCGCCGCCTCGAACACGCGCTCGTCGTAGCGGTAGCCGTCGTCGGTCCGGACCAGCGGCGCGTCGACGGGCGTGCGGCCGTTCAGGAGCGCATCGACGCGGAAGTGCCCGTAGACCGGCGGCTGGACGAGCACCGTGTCGCCGGGCGAGGAGAAGGCCTGGATGGCGGTCTTGATCGCCGTCACGACGCCGGGGACCTGGACCACCCAGTCCGGTGCGACGTCCCAGCCGAACCGTCGCCGCTGCCAGCCGGTGACCGACGCGACATAGCTGTCCGTCGCCCAGTTGGGATAGCCGAAGACGCCGCCCCGGACGGCCTCGGAAAGGGCCTCGATCACCGGCGCCGGGGCGCGGAAGTCCATGTCCGCGACCCACATCGGCAGCGGATCGGCCGCCGCCTCGTCGGGGGCCAGCATCGCGCGGCCTCCGTCCCACTTGATCGAGTTGGTGCCCCGGCGGTCGATCACCTCGTCGAAGAGACTGGGCGTGGTGGAGGCGGGCGCCATCGGTTCTCTCCCGGGGCTGGGGATGCGGTACGACGGACCACGGGATAGCAGCGGCCGGGGAGGAACGGAAACGGCGTTTTCCACCGATCAGCGCGGACGGCGGCGGCGCGTGGGTATGGCGTCGGGGTAGACCACGTCGGCGGCGTCGCCGGCCCAGTCCGCAAGCCGCCGCCGGACCTTGTCCCAGGCGATCCGCGAGCGGTGCATCAGGTCCGCCTCGTCGAGGCCGGGCACGAGGCCGCCCTTCAGGACCACCCGGCCCGCCACGACCACCGTGTCGCAGTCGCGGCCGCCGGCGAAGTGCACGAAGGTCCGCATCGGGTCGTCGCCATGGCCATGGCGCAGGTCCGAGACGGTCCAGACGCAGATGTCGGCGGCGGCGCCCGCCGCCAGACGGCCGAGATCGGGCCGTCCGAGCGCGTCGGCGCCACCCACGGTGCCGGCCCGGAAGAACTCCGCGACCGTGCCCGTGCCCCGCCTGCCCTCGGCCACTTTGCACAGGAGCGAGCCGATCCGCATCTCCTCGACCAGATCGGGCGGGAACGTGTCGGTGCCGATGCCCAGGTTGATTCCCGCCTCCCGGTAGCGGGAGAACGAGTCGAGCGCATCGCCTTCGCGCGCGTTGACGACGGGGCAGTGGCACACGCTGGTCCCGGTCCGCGCCAGCGCCTCCACCTCGGCGAAGTCGCGATGGTGGATCGCGTGGGTCAGGCAGACCCGCGGTCCGACCAGCCCGGTCTCCAGCAGCCATTCGAGCGGCGGCTTGCCGTGGCGTCGCATCGAGGCGGTCACGTCGCTGGCGTATTCCGCGACGTGGGTGCGGACGTGCACGTCGCCCAGAAGGCGCGACTGGCGCATCGTCTCCTGCAGCAGGTCGGCGGAGCAGTTCCCGGCCTGATAGGGGAAGAGGAAGCCGGTCAGGCGCGGATTGCCCCGTTCGCGCAGGCTCTTCACCAGCGCGACAGCGCGGTCGAGCCCGATGCGGGCGCGTTTCGCGTCCCACACCTGCTCCCGGGTGCCGTCCGGCCGGGTGCCGTCGACGGCCTCGCGGTAGAAGTGCGCGACCCAGGCGCGCACGCCGAACCGGTCGGCGGCGTCGGCGACGGCATGGGGTTCGGGTTCGTGCTCCTCCCAGAGCTTTGCGGCGCCGCCCGTGACCATGCCGAAGCTCGTCGTGCCGCTCTTCAGCAGGGTGACGATCGCGTATTCGGCGCTCGCGCGAAGATCGTCGTCGTCCCAGTAGTGCGGCGCCGCCGGGCCGAGGACGTGGGACATGGGCTTGGGGATGCCCGGCGCCTTCGAATCGCTCCGCAGGATCTGGGCGTCGAGGTTGGCGATGCAGTGCAGGTTCACCAGCCCGGGCGTCACCAGCCTGTCGTCGGCCGCGATCGTGCGGTCGGCCGCCGGGCACGCGGGGTCGGACGGATCGCCCGCGAACAGGATCCGGTCGCCCTGCCAGACGACCCGGCCGCCTTCGATGGCGACATGCTGCGTGCCGTCCCACGCGATCAGCCAACCGGCATCGATCGCGGTCCGCTCCGCCGCCGATGCAACCATGATCCGCGTCCT
>JBIJED010000514.1:0-3009 GCA_044343785.1 Azospirillales bacterium
GGGTGCGGTCAGCGTCGACGTGGTCGACTACGACCGGGCGGGCAACGTCGCCCTCAGCGGTCGCGCCGCGGCGAACGGCGACCTGCAGCTCTATCTGGACGATGCGCCGGTCGGTCGGGTCCGCGCCACCGCGGACGGGCGCTGGCAGGCGGTGCCGGACCGGCAGGTTGAGCCGGGCACCTATCGCCTCCGGGTCGACCAGCTCGGGGCGGAGGGGCGTGTCACCGCGCGGGCCGAGATCCCGCTCCAGGTGTCGCCGCTGCCGTCCGACCTGCCGCCGGGATCGGTCATCGTGCAGCCGGGGAACAACCTTTGGCGCCTCGCCCGTCGCGCCTACGGGCGCGGTGTCCTATATACAATGATCTATCAGGCCAACCAGGATCAGATCCGCGACCCGAACCGGATCTATCCGGGCCAGATCTTCACGCTCCCGACCCGGCAGAACTGACGCCGGCCGGGCGTCCGTCGCGCCAGGAACCCGATGCGCTTCTTCCTCAGCTTCGTTCCGCATATCCACCGGGAAGGGTGGCCCTTCGTCGCGATCTTCGCGGTGGTCAGCGCCGTCCTCGCGCTGATCGTCCCGGCCCTCGGCGTGATCGGCCTCCTCCTCACCGCCTGGTGCGTCTGGTTCTTCCGCGACCCCGATCGCGTGACGCCGACGCGGCCCGGCCTGATCGTCAGCCCGGCCGACGGCGAGGTCATTCTCGTCATGCCCGCCGTCCCGCCGCCGGAGATGGGTCTGGGCGACCGGCCGCTGACGCGCATCAGCATCTTCCTCAGCGTCTTCGACGTTCACATCAACCGCATCCCCGCCGACGGCGTGATCGAGCGGCTGGCCTACCGGCCGGGCACCTTCGTCAACGCCGCGCTCGACAAGGCGAGCGAGGACAACGAACGGCTCGCCGCGCTGCTGCGCCTGCCGGACGGGCGGGCTGTCGCCTTCGTGCAGATCGCCGGCCTCGTCGCGCGCCGCATCCTCTGCTGGACGGCCGAGGGCCGGGCCCACAGGGCGGGCGAGCGCTACGGCATGATCCGCTTCGGCAGCCGTGCGGACCTCTACCTGCCCGACGGGGTGGCCCCCCTCGTGGTCGTCGGCCAGCGGGCCATCGGCGGCGAGACGGTCCTCGCCGACCTGAACGGCGTCGAGCCCGCCCGGGAGGGCGCGGTCCGGTGATGGGCCGGCCGATCCTGCCGCGCCGTCGCCTGCGACGGGTCCGCACGCCGGGCACCCGGCCGCGGGCGCTCTCGCTGAACCGCCTGCTCCCGAACGTGCTGACGGTCGCGGCGCTCTGCGCCGGGCTCACCGCCATCCGCTTCGCCATCAACGGCGAGTGGGCACCGGCCGTGGTCTCGATCGTGGTCGCGGGCGTGCTGGACGGGCTCGACGGCACGATGGCCCGCCTGCTGAACGCCCAGAGCCGGTTCGGCGCCGAACTCGACAGCCTGTCCGACGTGATCAGCTTCGGCATCGCGCCGGCGCTCGTCGTCTATCTCTGGTCGACCCACGCGCTCGGCTCGGTCGGATGGGCGGCGAGCCTTCTGTTCGCGGTCTGCACCGCCCTGCGCCTCGCCCGCTTCAACAGCGCCCTCGACCTCGAGGTGCCCTCCTACGCCAAGACCTTCTTCACCGGCGTGCCGGCGCCGGCCGGCGCCGGCCTCGCGCTGGTCCCGGTGATGGCGAGCCTCGCCGTCGGTCCGGGCTGGACCGACCATCCGGCCATCGCCGCGCTGTGGATCGCCATGGTCGGCGGGCTGATGATCAGCCGACTGCCCACCTTCTCCCTCAAGGGGCTCAAGGTCGCCCCGGTGATGGTGGCCCCGGTGCTGCTGGCTGTCGGCGTGGTCGCCGTCTCGCTGGCCAGCGCGCCGTGGCAGACGCTGGCGATCGTCGGCTTGCTCTACGTCCTGTCGCTGCCGGTCGCGTGGGTCCGCCACCGCAATCTCGCCAGCCTCCACGAGGCGACGGTGGCGGCGTCCGCCGCCGACGGGTCGGATTCCGGCCCCGCGGACGGAATCGGCGGCATCGCCCTTCCGGTGCGGGCGTCCGACGTCCCCGAAGCGCGCTGAGCGCGACCGAGGTGCTCGACGCCGTCGTCCGCCGTCGCGTCGATCCGCTGCTGGACCGCGTGGCCGCCGCGGCGGCCAGGGCCGGGATCTCGGCCGACGCGGTCACGCTGACGGGGGCCGCGATCGGCCTCGCGGCCTGCGTCGCCATCGCCCTGCGTGCCGACGGCGTCGCCCTGGCGCTCCTCGCGCTCAACCGGATCGCCGACGGGCTGGACGGCGCCGTCGCCCGCAGGACCCGGCCGACCGACCGGGGCGGCTTCCTCGACATCGTCTGCGACTTCCTGTTCTACGGCGGCTTCGTCTTCGCCTTCGCCCTCGGACGGCCGGAGGCGGCGCTGCCCGCCGCCTTCCTTCTCGTCTCCTTCATCGGCACGGGCGCAAGCTTCCTCGCCTTCGCGGTCTTCGCGGCGAAACGGGGCATCACGACCGAGGTCCGGGGCGCGAAGTCTCTCTATTATCTCGGCGGGCTGACGGAAGGCACCGAGACCATCGCCCTGTTCGTGGTCATGTGCCTCGTCCCCGACGCCTTTCCCTGGCTCGCCTGGGGGTTCGGGGCGCTCTGCTGGCTCACGGTCGCGTCGCGGGTTTCGAACGGGTGGCGCGCCTTCGGCCCGTGACGTCCGACAGTCCCGGGACGCACGGGTGGCGTGCGCGGCCTTGCAACCGGGCAGGGCGATCCAATACTATCGCTGCCTTCACCTTCATCGGAGTCGCCCCTCGATGGCCCGCGTCACGGTCGAAGACTGCGTCGTCAAGATCCCCAACCGGTTCGAACTCGTCATGATGGCCGCGCAGCGCGCGCGGGAGATCGCGTCCGGCGGGCAGATCACCATCGAGCGCGACAACGACAAGAACCCCGTCGTCGCGCTGCGCGAGATCGCGGACGACACGGTGTCGATCCCCGGCCTGCGCAACAGCCTGATCAAGGGCCACCAGCGCACG
>JBIJED010000089.1:0-8721 GCA_044343785.1 Azospirillales bacterium
CTGGCCGAGAGCCACCCCGAGGTCCGCCGCCAGCTGGAGGCCGCGACGGTGGTGGTTCTGACCAAGACCGACCTCGCGACGGCGGACGACATCGCCCGCGTCGAAGCCCTGGTCGCCCGCCGCGCGCCGCGGGCGGCCCTGCTGCGGTCCGCACGCGGGTCGCTGTCCGCGGACGCGCTGATGGCCGCGGTCGCCGGGGCGCCGGCGGCGGTCCCGGGCGCGCCCGGCGCCGTCCACACCGCCGACGTCTCCGCCGCCTTCGTCCCGCTGGCGGGCACCTACGGCTGGGAGGCCGCGGTGGCGGCGCTCACCGGCCTCGCGGCCGCCGAGCGGGCGCTCCTGCGCATCAAGGGCGTGGTGCGGGTGGCCGGGGCGGCCGACCTCCAGATCGTGCAGACCACCCCCGGCCGGGGCCCGACCCGCGCCGACCACGTCCCCTTTCCGGGCGAGGCGCCGCCCGAACTGGGCCTGACCGTCATCGCGGGCGAGGGGGCGGCCGGTCGCCTCGCCCGCGACCTCGCCACGCGGCTGGACGGGCCGGCGCCGAAGGTCGACGTCGCGGCGCTGGGGCTCCGGCGGTGACGCCCGCCGACCAGAGGGGGGTCGACGACACGCTGGAGGCGGAGCGGGCGGGGCGCGACGGCCGGCTCTCGTCCGTCACGACCGCCGTACGCCTGCTGAAGGCGTTCTCGGCCGACGAGCCGGAGATCGGGCTGACGGCGCTGGCGCGGCGCCTCGGCGTCGCCAAGAGCACGGTCCACCGCCTCGCGACGACGCTGGTGGCGGAGGGGCTTCTCGAACAGAACCCGCTGACCGAGCGCTATCGCCTCGGCATCGGCCTGTTCGCGCTCGGCACCCTGGTGCGCCGCCAGATGGACGTCTCCACCGTCTCGCGCCCGCTCCTGATGGCGCTGCGGCAGGAGACGGACGAGACGGTGCTGCTGGCGGTGATGGCCGGCACGAACGTCATGCACGTCTACAACCTGGAGAGCACCCAGGCGATCCGGATGCGCTCCGACATCGGCGTGGAGCGGCCGGCCCACTGCACGGCCGAGGGGCTGGCCATGCTGGCCTTCCGCCCGGCCGACGCGACGGAACGGGTGATCGCCGCGGGCCTGCCGCCGCGCACGGCCAACACCGTGACCGACCCGGATGCGCTGCGCGACCGGCTGGAGCGGGTGCGCCGGCAGGGGCACGCGATCGACGACGAGGAGTGCGAGGCCGGCATGCGCTGCGTCGCGGCCCCGGTCTTCGCGACGGGGCGTGAGGCGATCGCGGCGGTGGCCGTCGCCGGGCCGGTCCAGCGCCTGTCGCGCGCAGCGGTCGACGGGCTGGTCCCGCTCGTCCGGCGGACGGCGGCCTCGGTCTCCGAACGGCTGGGCCACCGGCCGACGGGGACGTGGTGAGCAGGCGCGACGGAGGGACGACGAGGGGCATGGCCAGGATCACGCTCGCCAATTCCGATACGGGCTTCGACGTCGCCGAGGGGGACACCGTCCTGCGCGCCGCCCTGCGCGCGGGGCTGGGATTTCCCTACGAGTGCAACGTCGGCTCCTGCGGGACCTGCCGGTTCGAGCTGCAGGAGGGGGAGGTGGCGCACCTGCGCGCCGATCCGCCCGCCTGGGGCGAGCGCGACCGCGCGAGGAGGCGGTGGCTCGGCTGTCAGGCCGCACCCGCGGCGGACTGCCGGATCAAGGTGGGCCTGCAGGAGAAGTACGTGCCCTTCGTGCGGCCCCGGATCTCGGGCGCGGTGCTGACCGAACGGCACGACGTCACCCACGACATCGTGGAGTTCCGCTTCCGCCTGGACGCGCCGCACCCCTTCCTGCCCGGCCAGTACGCCCTGATCGACGCGCCGGGCGTGACGGGGGCGCGGGCCTATTCCATGTGCAACGTCGCCGGCGCCGGCACGGCGGAATGGCACTTCCAGATCAAGCGGGTGCCGGGCGGGGCGGCGACGGGCGCCCTGTTCGACCGGCTGCGCACGGGCGACCGGGTGACGCTCGACGGGCCCTACGGCATGGCGTGGCTGCGCGAGGACGCACCGCGCGACGTGCTGTGCCTGGCCGGCGGCTCGGGCCTCTCGCCCATGGTCTCGATCGCGCGCGCCGCCGCGGTCTCGCCGAGGCTGGCCGACCGGTCGATCCGGTTCCTCTACGGCGGGCGCACCGCGCGCGACGTGGCGGGCGAGCGGGACCTCGCCGACCTGCCCGGCTGGGGCACGCGCATCACCTACGAGGCGGTGGTGAGCCAGCCCGACGCGCCCGAGAGCGCCGGATGGACGGGGGCGACCGGCTTTCTCCACGAGGTGGCGAAGGCGCGCTTGGGCGACGCGCTGAAGGAGATGGAGGTCTATTTCGCCGGCCCGCCCGCGATGGCGGAGGCGACGCATCGGATGCTGTACGAGGCGGGCGTCCCGCCCGAGCGCATCCACTTCGACCAGTTCTACTGAAGAAAAGATCGCCCCGGGAGGGAACGGCCATGTCGAAACTGAAGCTCACCTTCGGGTGCTGGAACTACGACCGCACCCGCGCGCTCGCCGACGGCTCGGTCGCGGTCGACGGCGTCGATCTCAACCATCTCGACATGCCGGTGGAGGAGACGTTCTTCCGCATGATGCGGCACCGGGAGTTCGACGTCTCGGAGATGTCGCTCTCCTCCTACACCGTGTCGCTGAACGGCGACGCGCGGCCCTTCGTGGCGATCCCGGTGTTCCCGTCGCGCTTCTTCCGCCATTCCTGCATCTACGTCAGCGCCAAGTCCGGCATCCGCACCCCGAAGGACCTGATCGGCAAGCGGATCGGCGTGCCCGAATATCAGATGACCGCCCCGGTCTGGATCCGCGGCATCCTGTCGGACCATTACGGCGTGCCGGTCGACAGCGTCACCTATCACACCGGCGGGATGGAGGAGACGGGGCGGATCGAGAAGGCGAAGCTCACGCTTCCCGCCAACATCAGGGTCGAGCCGATCCCCGCCGACCGCACGCTCTCGCGCATGCTGGCCGAGGGCGAGATCGACGCGCTGCACACCGCGCGCAAGCCCTCCACCTACGTTCCGGGCGACGAGGGGCCGGTGCGGCGCCTCTTCCCGAACTACCGGGATGTGGAGCGCGACTACTGGCGGTCGACCGGGCACTTCCCGATCATGCACACCATCGCCATCCGCCGGGACGTGTACGAGGCGAACCGCTGGGTGGCGCAATCGCTCACCAAGGCCTTCGTCGAGGCGCAGAGGAAGACCTATGCCGACCTCGCCGAGACGGCCGCGCTGAAGGCGATGCTCCCCTGGCTGAACGCGCACGTCGAGGAGACGCTGGCCGACATGGGCCCCGACTGGTGGCCCTACGGCTTCGAGAAGAACCGCGCGACGCTCGACACCTTCCTGCGCTACCATCACGAACAGGGGCTGTCGAAGCGCCGTCTGTCCCCGGACGAGCTGTTCGCGCCCGAGGCGCTGGAGACGTACAGGATCTGAGGCGATCCGCCGGACCCTCGGGCGCGGGTCGGGTGCGCTCCAGCGACGGCCGCGTCTCGACGCTGGCGCTCTCGCGCACGAAGCCGTGGTCCGCGGTCTCGCCGTAGACCGTGATCCCGATCCGCCCGTCGCCGATCCGCCCGTCGCCGATCCGCCCGTCGCCGGTCCGGCCGTCGTCGGCTCCCGCGCCGTCCGCACGGAAAACGTGACGTCCCCTCGGGTCCCTGGCTCCGATCTGGCGAGGAAGCCTGGCGCGACCGGACGCGCTTTCCAAAGGCCGAGGCGTCCTCGTCTCACGGAGGCCGAAACCGGGCCGTTGCGCGATCTTGCCCTCCTCGCGACGGATCGGTGGCGACGATTTCGGATCCCGCCTTGCTGATCATGATCGGGAGTGGTCACATAAATGCGCTTTTTTCCTCGCGCGGCGTCGCCCGTGCGCCATGGGAGACGCGCATGAACCGGGGACCCGTCGGCCCGTCCAACGCGGACGCGGCCGCCAGATACCGCCCGGGCACCGGTTTGCCCTCCATCGACGCCGCGCGGCACACGCGGCGGCAGACGTTCCGCCTCCTGCTCCCGCCCGGCAGCGGCTTCGGCGCGGCCGAGCAAATCGCGCCGGAGCCCGACGGCAGGGGCACGCAGGCGTACGTCGAGCCGAACGCCGACCACGCCCTCATCTTCGTCCTTCACGGCCAGGACAAGACCTGGAACGCCCGGATCGACGGCCGTCCGTTCCGGATGGCGGTCCTGGCGGACGCCATCCTGTTCGCGCCCGCGGGAACGGGCAGCGAATGGTACACGGCCTCCGGCACCTCGCGGTTCCTTCACATGAGCATCGAGCCGGGCTGGTTCGCACGGCTCGCGGAGGAGGCGGACGAGCCGGTTCCCGACCAGGTCTCCGCCTTCGCCGCGGGGACGGCCGACCCGCGTGTGGTCCGAACCCTGCGCCTCCTGCATCGGGGGCTGGTCGAAGACGGCGCGCCGGACCGCCTTCTCACCGATCAGGCCAGGCTGGCGATCGGCCACGGCCTGCTCGGCTTCCTCGGTGGGGCGCGGCGGGAGCGGTCGCGCCCCTATGCGCTGGCGCCGGTCCGAACGGCGCGCGTCAAGGCCTGGATCGAGGAGAACCTCGATCGGGGGATCAGCCTCGACGACATCGCCGCCGTGGCGCGTCTGTCGCGCTTCCACTTCGTCCGCGCCTTCCGGGAGGAGACGGGGATGAGCCCGTACCGCTGGTTGACGCACCGGCGGTGCGAGCGGGCCAAGCGGCTGATGGTCGAGACGAACCTGTCGCTGGCCGACGTGGCGGTGGCGTGCGGGTTCGCGCACCAGGCCCACTTCACCAACGCCTTCCACCGGACGGTCGGGACCACGCCCGGGCGCTGGCGGACGGGGGCGGTCTGATCGGCCTCAGGCCATCCGCCAGGGCAGGGCCTCGCCCGACATGAAGGGGAGCACCGAATCGCCCGCCGCCCCTCCCTCCGGCATCACGAGGTCGGGGACCGGGGCCTCGCCGCGCTCCAGCATGATCGTGTCCTCGTTGGGCGGCAGGCCGTGGAAGCGCGGGCCGTTCAGGCTGGCGAAGGCCTCCAGCGCGTCCATCCGCCCGGCCCGGTCGAAGGCCGTGGCGTAGAGCTCGATCGCCGTCGCGGCGGTGAAGCAGCCCGCACAGCCGCACGCCGCCTCCTTGTCCTTCATCGGGTGCGGGGCGGAGTCGGTGCCCAGGAAGAACCACGGATCGCCCGAGGTGGCGGCATCGACGAGGGCGAGGCGGTGCCGCTCGCGCTTGGCGATCGGCAGGCAGTAGAGGTGCGGGCGGATGCCGCCGGCGAAGAGGTCGGACCGGTTGATGAGGAGGTGGTGGGCGGTGATCGTGGCGCCCAGCCGTCCCGACGGCCCGTGCCGACGCACGAACGCCACCGCCTCTTCGGTCGTCACATGCTCCAGCACCACGCGCAGGCGGGGGAACCGATCCAGAAGCGGGGCCGCGGTCCGTTCGAGGAACACCGCCTCGCGGTCGAAGATGTCGATCCCGTGGTCCGTCGCCTCCCCGTGGATCAGGAGCGGCATGCCGATCGCCTGCATCCGCTCCAGCACCGGGGCCACCTTCGCGAGGTCGGTGACGCCGTGGGCGGCGTTGGTCGTCGCGTGGGCGGGATAGAGCTTCACCGCCGTCCAGATCCCCTTCGCGTGCCCTTCGGCGACCGCGTCGGGGTCGGTCCCGTCGGTCAGGTAGCAGGTCATCAGCGGGACGAAGCGGGAACCCGCGGGCAGCGCCGCCAGGATCTCCGCCCGATAGGCCTCGGCCGCGGCCGGCGTCGTCACCGGCGGGCGCAGGTTCGGCATGATGATCGCCCGCCCCATCTGCCGCGCGCTCCACGGCAGCACGGCCCGCAGCATCGCCCCCTGGCGCAGGTGCAGGTGCCAGTCGTCGGGGCGGCGGATGACGAGGCGGTCGACGGACATGGCGGGGCCCTGGTCGGAGAACTGTCGCCCGACCTTCCCAGATCGCAATCCGGGCGACAACGGCGCGCGCGATCCCATGTATGCTGAGTCACGCCCGTCGACGGACCGCCCGCGCCCATGTCGTTGCCGCCGCTCGCCCAGCGCCTGATCCCCTGGCTCGTCCGGGAAGGGCTCGTCAGCACGGAGCTCGAGGCCACCTTCGACGTCCTCTGCCGCCGGCTCGTGGAGGGCGGCGTGCCGCTCGCGCGCGGGCATCTTTCCATGCCGACGCTGCATCCCACCATCGAGGGGTTCGGGCTCACGTGGCGACCCGCGGGCGGGACCGACGCGGCGGTCTGGAACTTCGACAACGACCCGTCCCCCTACGAGAACAGCCCCTTCTACCGGCTGATCCGTGACCGGGAGACGCGGCTGCGTCGCCGGCTCGACGGCAACGCCGCCGTCGTCGACTTCCCCATCCTGCACGAGTTCAAGGCCGAGGGGATCACCGACTATTACGTCACGCTCGAGCCATTCGGCGACATGGCGACGAAGGACTTCGACACCGATCCGCTCCCGGGGGTCGCGGCCTCCTGGTCGACGGCCCGGCCGGGCGGCTTCACCGAGGACGAGCTGGCGACGATCGACGCGCTGCTGCCGGTCGTGGCGCTGGTCACCTACCGCCTGTCGCTGACCCACGTGGCCCGATCGACCCTCGACGCCTACATCGGGCCGGAGGCGGCGGGCCGGGTGCTGCGGGGCGAGATCCGCCGCGGTGCCGTCACGCGGCAGCCGGCCGTGGTCGCCGTCTTCGACCTGTGCGGCTTCACCGCGGTCGCCGACCGCACGCCGGGCGAGCAGCTGATCGCCTGGCTGAACGAGCACCTCGACCGGATCGTCGGACCGGTCGAGCGCAACGGGGGGCAGGTGCTCAAGTTCGTGGGCGACGGGGTGATCGCGGTCTTCCCCCTGCCCGACGGGGACGGGTCCCCGTCCTGCCGCAGCGCCCTCGCGGCGGCGAGGGCGGCCCTGGCGGAGACCGAGGCGCTGAACCGCAGCCGCGACGCCGGCGCCGGGCCGCGCCTCGACCTGGACGTGGCGCTCCACATGGGCGAGGTGATGTACGGCAACATCGGCTCGACCGGCCGGCTCGACTTCACGATGATCGGCCCGGCGGTGAACGAGGCGAGCCGGATCGAGGCGCTGTGCGACAGCCTCGGCCACCACCTCCTCGCCTCCCGCCGGTTCGCCGAGAACTGCGGGATCGCGATGCGGTCGCTGGGTCTGCACGAACTGCGCGGCGTGGCCGGGCCGCAGGAACTGTTCACGGTGGATTGAGGGCGGGCGCGCCAACGGCTAGAACGCTCGCCTCGAACCGGATTCCCAGGCCCGACGCCCATGTCCCCCGCGATCGTCACCCCCCGGACCCCCACCGGGGTCATGGAACTCCTGCCGCGCCAGCAGATCGCGTTCCAGCGGATGCTGGACACGATCCGCCGCGGCTACGAGCGGTTCGGGTTCCTGCCGGTCGAGACGCCGGTGTTCGAGCTGACCGACGTGCTCCTGACCAAGTCCGGCGGGGAGACGGAGAAGCAGGTCTATTTCGTCCAGTCGACCGGCAACCGGCAGCAGAGCCGGGAGCCCGACATGGCGCTGCGCTTCGACCTGACGGTGCCGCTCGCCCGCTACGTGGCCGAGCACGAGCGCGACCTCGCCTTCCCCTTCCGCCGCTACCAGATGCAGCGCGTCTATCGCGGGGAGCGGGCGCAGAAGGGGCGGTACCGCGAGTTCTACCAGTGCGACGTCGACGTGATCGGCAAGGACACGCTGCCCATCGGCTACGACGCCGAGATCCCGGCCGTCATCAACCGGGTCTTCACCGACCTGAACGTCGGCCGGTTCCAGATCAACCTGTCGAACCGAAAGGTCCTCCAGGGGCTCCTTGCGGCGTCGGGCGTGTCGGACGCCGACGCGCGGATGGCCGTGCTGCGCGAGATCGACAAGCTGGACAAGATCGGGCGCGCCGCGGTCGAGGCGAACCTGACGGGCGAGGGGATCGGCCTGCCCGCCGACCTCGCGCGCCGCATCGGCGAGGTCGTCGACATGGCCGGCACGAACGCCGAGATCGTGACGGCGCTGCGTGGGCTGAACGTCGACGATCCGGTCTTCGCGGCCGGCGTCGAGGAGCTGGAGGCCGTGACGCGCGGCCTCGCGGCCTTCGGCGTGCCGGAGGCCAACGCCCGCATCAACCTCGCGATCGCCCGCGGGCTCGACTACTACACGGGCACGGTCTACGAAACCCATCTGCTCGACCGGCCGGGCTTCGGCAGCGTCTGCTCCGGCGGGCGCTACGAAGATCTCGCCGGCCTCTACACGAAGTCGCGGCTTCCGGGCGTCGGCATCTCCATCGGCGCGACGCGCCTGTTCGCGGCGCTGCTCGACGGCGGGGCGGTCGCGGTCGACGCGACGATGGCCCACGTCTTCCTCTGCCAGCTCGATCCCGCGCTCGAGGCCGAGGTCTTCGCCCTCGCCGCCGAACTGCGCGACGCCGGCCTCAACACCGAGGTGCAGATGGAGGCGGCAAAGATGGCCAGGCAGATGAAGCACGCCGACCGCCTCGGCGTGCCCTTCGCGGTGATGATGGGCCCGGACGAGGCGGCGGCCGGCACGGTGACGGTCAAGGACCTGCGCTCGGGCGCGCAGGAGACGGTGGCGCGGGGCGCCGTCGCCGCCCGGCTCCTCTCCGCGTTGGCCTGACGCCCGCGCAGGGCCGGGGGGGCCGGGGGGGCCGGGGGGGCC
>JBIJED010000517.1:0-2982 GCA_044343785.1 Azospirillales bacterium
CGCGCGGCACGGGCTCGCCTATCACTACGTGCCCGTCACGAACGCCACGCTCGGACCCGACGCGGTGGCCGCCTTCGGCAAGGTGGTGGACGAGGCCGGCGGCCCGGTCCTGGCCCACTGCCGCTCCGGCACCCGCTGCACGATCCTGTGGGCCTTCGACCAGGCGAAGCGGGGCGACCGGCCCGTCGACGAGATCATCGGCACGGCGCACGACGCGGGCTACGACATCGCGAACCTCCGCCCGGCGCTCGTGCATTTCGCGGGCGGCTGAGGGCGGGGCGGCAGGAAGCGTCCACGTCCGTATTCTCATCTCCTCGGGAGGACCGCATGACCGCATGCATCGTCGGCTGGTCGCATGGCCGGTTCGGAAAGCAGGACGGCCGCGACGTCGAGACCCTGATCGTCGAGGTGGCGTCCGCCGCCATCGCCGACGCCGGCCTCGCGCCCGCCGACATCGACGCGATCTACCTCGGCACGCTGAACGGCGGGTTCGTCCGCCAGGAGTTCCCGGCCTCCCTCGTCCTCCAGGCGGATCCCGCGCTGCGCTTCCGCCCCGCGACGCGGGTGGAGAACGCCTGCGCCACGGGCTCGGCCGCGATCCACCAGGGGCTGAACGCCATCGCCGCCCGCAAGGCGCGCCGGGTGCTCGTGGTGGGCGTGGAGAAGATGACCGAGGTGACGGGGCAGGAGGTGGGGGACATCCTCATCAAATGCTCCTACGTGAAGGAGGAGGCCGACATCCCCGCGGGCTTCGCGGGCGTCTTCGGCCGCATCGCCGAGAGCTACTTCCAGCGGTACGGCGACCGGTCGGACGCGCTCGCGCGGATCGCCGCCAAGAACCACGCCAACGGCGCCCGCAACCCGCTGGCCCACATGCAGAAGGACGTCGGCTACGACTTCTGCCGGACGGTGTCGGAGAGGAACCCGCTGGTCGCGGGCCCGCTGCGACGCACCGACTGCTCGCTCGTCTCCGACGGCGCGGCGGCGCTGGTGCTGGCCGACGTCGACACGGCGCTGGCCATGGACAAGGCGATCGTGTTCCGCGCGGCCGAGCAGGTGAACGACTTCCTGCCCATGTCCCGGCGCGACGTGGTCGCCTTCGAGGGGCCGGAACTCGCCTGGAAGCGCGCGCTCGCCGCGGCGCGGATGGACCTCGCCGACCTGTCGCTGGTGGAGACGCACGACTGCTTCACCATCGCCGAGCTGATCGAATACGAGGCGATGGGCCTGACGCCCAGGGGCCGGGGCCACGTCGCGATCGAGGACGGGTGGACCGAGGTCGGCGGACGCCTCCCCGTCAACCCGTCCGGCGGGCTGAAGGCCAAGGGCCATCCGATCGGGGCGACGGGCGTCTCGATGCACGTGCTGGCGGCGATGCAGCTGAACGGCACGGCGGGCGGCATCCAGGTGCCCGGCGCCACGGTGGCCGGCGTCTTCAACATGGGCGGCGCCGCGGTCGCCAATTTCGTCTCGATCCTCGAACCGCTGCGCTGACACGACCGGTCGGGGTAGCGTCCGCGCCCGCAAAGGCTACCTTCGGCGCCCCCATCGATCCTCCCATCGCTTCGACCAGTGCGACGCCCGGGTTTGGCACCTTGCCGCCCGGGATCGCAACCGGTGATGGAGCATGTGATGGGATTGGCCCGGCGAAGGACGGCGCTGCCGAATGCGAACGCCAATTGGACGGGGCCGACGGCCGGAACGGCGGCCGAAACGATCGCGGTCCTCGACGATCATGGTCCCTTCGGCGTGCTGGAGCTGTCCGGCGGCGGAACGGGCGGACGCGGCGGGGCCGGTGCGTTCCGGCTGAAGGCGCTGAACCATTGCGTGCTGGCCCGGCGGCGCGTCGACGGCGCCCATCCGGAGGACCGTTTGCCCGACGGCGCGTTCGGAACCGAACTGCGCTATCCGCTCGACCGCTCGCTGCCGCGCGGACCCGCCATCTGCGTCATGACGTCGGACCGGCGGTTCGCGGACGTGCTGGTCGAAATGGCGGGCCTGCAGCCCGGTCACGAGGTCGAACTGATCGCGCACGACACGGCGCTCCTGGGCGCGCTCGACGCCCTGCCGGCCTTCGATCCCTATCTGGTCCACGCCCGGCTGGCACGCGTGGGGCTCGGCTCCCTCTCCGGCCGGCCCGGCGAAAGCCATCTCCGCGCCTTCGAGAGACTCCAGGCGGAGCATTTCCGGCCCGCCGTCCGCATGGGCCTCGCGGTCCGCCGTGACGGATTGATCGAACAGGCCGACGACGGCCTCGTCGATCGCACCTGGAACGACGAGGGCATGCGGGCGCTGGCGCGCCTCGTCGGCCATCTCGGGGTCGACGCCGCCGACGTGCCCGGGGCCATCGACGGCTGGGAGGCGCTCGCCTGCTTCGCGCTGCGGCGATCCGAGTTCCGCCCCTACTGGGACGCCGTCAGGGCCTTCCTCCTCCACGGGGTTCGGACCGCGCCGACCGGCAGGGAATGGGTGCACCTTCACCATCGCGAACCGTTCGAGCGGGCGCTGACCGCCCTCGACGCGGCGATCGGCGGCATCGACGGGCGCTTGGCGACCTATGCCGGCGCCTACCGGGCCGCGATCCTCGACCGGGCGGATCCGCGACCGATGCGCGAGGTCCTGGAGGGCGCGGCCCGATCCGCCCGTCAGATCGGCGGCCTGATGACCGCGGTGAGCCGCGCCGTGGGATGCTGGCAGCGGCACGGCGGGACGTTGCACTTCAGCGGCCTGAAGGGGCCGACGGTGCGGGTCGCCGACCTGGTCGGCCGTGCCCTCGTCCGTTGACGGCCGCCCTCAGCCATGGTCCAGCAGCGGACCCAGCACCCGGCCGCCGAGGATGTGGGCGTGGAGGTGCGGCACCTCCTGCAGGCTGTCCGGCCCGGCGTTGGCGATGACGCGATAGCCGCTGTCGCCGACGCCCGCGTCCCGCGCGATCCGCGCGACCGCCCGCACCCAGGCCGCGATCTCCGCGTCCGACGCGTT
>JBIJED010000516.1:0-2982 GCA_044343785.1 Azospirillales bacterium
GCTACGGCGAGAATCCGAACCGCCTCCAGCACTACTACCAGTTCCAGGTGATCCTGAAGCCGTCGCCGGTCGACAGCCAGGACCTCTATCTCGGCAGTCTCGAGCGTATCGGCCTCGACCCCGCGCTCCACGACGTCCGCTTCGTCGAGGACGACTGGGAGAGCCCGACGCTGGGCGCCTGGGGCCTCGGCTGGGAGGTCTGGTGCGACGGGATGGAGGTCAGCCAGTACACCTATTTCCAGCAGGTGGGCGGGCTGGAGTGCGCGCCGGTCTCGACCGAGATCACCTACGGGCTGGAGCGGCTCTGCATGTACCTGCAGGACATCGAGAACGTCTACGACCTGCGCTTCAATGACGCGGGCGTGACGTACGGCGAGGTGTTCCTGCGCGCCGAGCGCGAATACTCGGCCCACAACTTCGAGCACGCGGACACGGCCGTGCTGCTGCGCCATTTCGAGGACGCGGAGCGGGAATGCCGGGCGCTGCTCGCGGAGGGCCTCGCCCTGCCGGCCTACGACCAGTGCATCAAGGCCTCCCACCGCTTCAACCTTCTGGACGCCCGCGGCGTGATCAGCGTGGTCGAGCGAGCCGCCTACATCGGCCGGGTGCGCGCGCTGGCGCGGGCCTGCTGCGAGGCGTGGGTGGCCGGTTCCGCGGCGAAGGCGGCCTGAGCGATGCCGGAACTCCTCGTCGAACTCCTCACCGAGGAGATCCCCGCCGGGATGCAGGTCCGGGCGGCGGACGACCTCCTCGCCCGCGCCATGGCCGCCCTGGGTGCGGCGGGCCTCGCGCCGAAGGACGCCGAGAGCGTCTCCGGCGCAAGGCGGATCGGCTTCGTCGTCCGCGACCTTTCGGCCGAGACCGAGGCCGTTCGCGAGGAGCGTCGTGGCCCGCGCGTCGGCGCGCCCGACCAGGCCGTGCAGGGCTTCCTCAAGGCCAACGGCCTGACCTCCCTCGACCAGTGCGAGCGGCGCGACACCGGCAAGGGCGAGTTCTGGTTCGTCACGGTGGAGAAGGCGGGCCGGCGCACCGCCGACCTGCTGCCGCAGATCGTCGCCGACGCGATCCTCGGGCTCGTCTGGCCGAAGTCGATGCGCTTCGCCGACGCGGCCTTCACCTGGGTCCGGCCGCTGCGCGCGATCCTCGCGGTCTTCGACGGTCGCCCCGTCCCCGGCGCCCTCGCGCTCGGCGACCAGCGCCACGGCCGCCCGGCCCGCCTCCTGAAGGCCGGCGAGGCGGCGGGGGAGGGCGAGATGGTCCGCCCCTTCGGCGACACGACCGCCGGCCACCGCTTCCTCGGTCCGGCCCCCTTCGCCGTGACCGGATTCGACGCCTATCGCGAGGGGCTGCGCCGGGCCTGCGTGATCCTCGACCGGGCCGAGCGCAAGGCCACGATCCTGCGCCTCGCGACCGAGGCCGCCGCCGGCGCGGGCCTGTCGCTGATCGACGATCCGGGCCTGCTGGACGAGGTGGCGGGGCTGGTCGAATGGCCGGTCGTCCATCTCGGCTCCTTCGACCCGGCCTTCCTCGACGTCCCGCCCGAGGTGCTGACCACCACGATGCGGGTGAACCAGCGCTACTTCGCGCTGAAGGACGCGGCCGGGCGCCTCGCGCCGCGCTTCGTCATCGTCGCCAACCGGCCGACGACGGACGGCGGGGCGGAGGTGGTGAAGGGCAACGAGCGCGTCCTGCGCGCGCGCCTCTCCGACGCCCGCTTCTTCTGGGAGCAGGACAAGAAGGTCCCGCTCGAGGACCGCGTGCCGGCGCTGGGCGCCATCACCTTCCACGCCAAGCTGGGCACGGTGGAGGAGAAGGTCGCCCGCGTCCGCGCGCTGGCCGTCCACATCGCCCGCCTGCTGGGCTGGCCCGACGACGTGCAGGAGCGCGCCGACCGCGCGGCCCTTCTGGCCAAGGCCGACCTCGTCTCCGGCATGGTGGGGGAGTTCCCCGAACTCCAGGGCCTGATGGGCCGCTATTACGCGCTCGCCGCCGGCGAGGCGCCGGACGTCGCCGACGCGGTGGCCGAGCACTACAAGCCCGTGGGTCCCGGCGACCGCTGCCCGACGTCGCCGGTGCCGATCGCGGTGGCGTTGGCCGACAAGATCGACACGCTGGTCGGCTTCTTCGCCATCGACGAGCGCCCGACGGGCAGCAAGGACCCCTTCGCGCTGCGCCGAGCGGGTCTCGGCATCATCCGCATCGTGCTGGAGAACGGGCTGCGCCTGTCGCTGCACGAGGCGATGGCGGCCTCGGTCGCCGACTACGAGCCCCGCCTCGTCATGAATGTGCCGGAGTACGCCAACTACTTCTCCGGCGTGCGGGCGGTCGAGACCATCGGCCTCAAGGACGTCCAGCGCATCCTCGAGAACTCGGCCATCTCGTCCGATCTGGCCGACGCGCTGATGACGCTCGGCCGCACCCTGCCGAACGTGCCGACCGACCTGATCGCCTTCCTCGCCGACCGGCTCAAGGTGGCGCTGCGCGAGCAGGGCGTGCGGCACGACCTGATCGACGCGGTGTTCGCGCTGGGGGGCGAGGACGACCTCGTCCGCCTCGTGGCGCGGGTGAAGGCATTGCAGGCGTTCCTCGCGACCGACGCGGGCGCGAACCTCCTGACCGCCTATCGCCGGGCCGCCAACATCGTCCGGATCGAAGAGAAGAAGGACGGCCGGGAATACCGCGACGTGCAGGCGGGTTCGTTGTTGCTGAACGAGGAGACGGCCCTCTGGCAGGCGCTGGGGACCGTGCGGTCGGCCACGGGAACCAAGATCGCGTCCGAGGACTTCACCGCCGCCATGGCCGATCTCGCCGCACTCCGCCCGCCGGTGGACGCCTTCTTCGAGCGGGTTACCGTCAACGTCGAGGATCCCGCCGTCCGGGCGAACCGGCTTGCGCTTTTGCACGGGATCATCGCCACCATGCACACCATCGCGGACTTCTCGCGGATCGAGGGCTGACCAGATGACCGGAGCCGGCGTGATC
>JBIJED010000518.1:0-2978 GCA_044343785.1 Azospirillales bacterium
CGACACCGAACATTCGCCAAACGAGCTGACCGACGTGCTGGTCCACCTCCAGGTCGCGGCGGCGTTCCCGACCGAGGCGGTGGTGCGGGTGCCGATCTTCGACCCGGTCGTGATGAAGCGCTATCTCGACATCGGGGCGCGCACGATCCTCGTGCCCATGATCGAGGACGAGGCGACGGCGGCGGCCGTCGTGGCGTCGACCCGCTATCCGCCCCACGGCGTCCGCGGCGTCTCGATCTCCCAGCGCGCGAACCGCTACGGCCGGGTGCCGGGCTATCAGGCGAACTACACCGACGACATCTGCCTGCTGTTGCAGATCGAGACCCGCAAGGGCCTCGCGGCGATCGAGGACATCGCCGCCGTGCCGGGCGTCGACGGGCTGTTCATCGGCCCGTCCGACCTGTCGGCCGACCTCGGCCACCTCGGCAACGCCGCCCACCCCGACGTGCAGGCGGCCATCAGGGACGCGGTCGACCGCTGCCGCGCCGTCGGCACGCCCGCGGGCATCCTGGCGCCGGTCCAGGCCGATGCGCAGCGCTATCTGGAGTGGGGGTACACCTTCGTCGCCGTCGGCAGCGACCTCGGCGTGCTGACCAAGGGCACCGACGCCCTCGTCGCCATCTTCAAGCCCAAGGGCTGAGACCATGAGCACCGAAAAGCCGATCCTGCTGACCGGAGCGGCCGGCACGCTCGGGCGCTGGCTGCGCCCGCGCCTCATCGACCGGTTCGGGTCGCTCCTGTCGTCGGACATCGTCGACGGCGGCGAGACGCACGCCAACGAGACCTTCGTGCGCTGCGACCTCGCCGACGGCGGGGCGGTCGACCACCTCGTCGCGGGCTGCCGCGCCATCATCCACTTCGGCGGCATCTCGAACGAGAAGCCGTTCATGCAGATCATGAACGCCAACATCCTCGGCACCTACAACGTGTTCGAGGCGGCGCGGCGGCACGGGGTGCGGCGGATCGTGTTCGCCTCGTCCAACCACGCGATCGGCTTCCACACGACCGACACGAAGCTCGACGCCCTGAGCCCGGTCCGGCCGGACACCTTCTACGGCGTGTCGAAAGTGTTCGGGGAGAACCTCGCCAGCCTCTACGTCGACAAGCACGGCTTCGACGTGGCGTGCCTGCGCATCGGCTCCGCCCTGCCGGAGCCCAAGGTGATCCGCGCGCTCTCCACGTGGCTCAGCCATCCCGACCTCCACCAGATGATCGTCGCCTGCCTGACGGCCCCGCGCCTCGGGCTCGCGATCGTCTACGGCGCGTCGGCGAACACGCGGACGTGGTGGGACAACCGCCTCGTCGCCCACGTCGGCTTCAACCCGCAGCAGAACGCCGAGGCCTACGCGGCCGGGATCATGCCGACCGGCGTCGACGACCGCGACCCGCGCGATCCCGCGACGCGGTTCCAGGGCGGGCCGTTCTGCTCGGACGGCTACGACAATCCGCACGACCCGGACTGGCCGCCGCGGTAGGGGTGGGGCCGGGTCGTCAAATCATCTGACGAATTCATCCGTCTGGGTGAGGGCTTCCCCCCCCCTTCACATGTCCTGTCGGCGGTCCGTCATCCGCCGTCGCGCCTGGTCGATGTGATAGCGCATCGTGATCTCCGCCCCGTCGCCGTCGCCGGCCACGATCGCGTCGTGGATGCGCACGTGCTCGTCCAGCACCCGGGCCGAGCGCTCGCGCGAGCCGGCGCGGGTCAGGCTGGAGGCGACCGACATGCTGCCGCGCACCTCCGCCGCCAGCATGTCCAGCACCTGCACGAACATCGCGTTCCCGCTGGCGGCCGCGACCGACCTGTGGAAGCGGAAATCCGCCGCCTGCGCCGGGGCGCCGGCCTCCATCGCGTCGCGCATGACCGACAGGGCCTCGGCGATGGCGGCGAGGCCGGCCCGGTCGTGGCGCTGGGCGGCCAGCTTCGCCGCCTGCCCCTCGAGCCCGAGGCGCACCTCCATCGCCCGGAGGTGCCCCGCCAGCGCGTCGGCGGGCGCCAGCTCCAGCAGGCGCACCGGCGGGCGGCGGGTGACGAAGGTGCCCGAGCCCTGACGCGTGACGACCAGCCCGTCCGCCTGCAGGCGCATCATCGCCTCCCGCACCACCGCGCGGGAGACGTCGAAGCTCTGGCACAGCTCCTTCTCGGTCGGCAGGCGCGCGCCCTCGACCCAGCGGCCGTTGGCGATCTCCTCCATCAGCCGGCCGTAGAGCGTGTCGGCCAGACGGGCCCGGCGCTGGGGGACGGCGTCGTCGGCGGGGCGGGGGCCGAGGTGGCGGACGGGCGCGTCGGTCATCGCGGCCCCTATCCCGCGAAGCGCGGCTGGGCGGGGCCCTTCACGCCGGTGCCGTGCACGGCGATCAGGCTGCCGGTGAAGGGCTGGCGGTCCTCGGTCCCGGGGGTGAGGCCGACCGAGAGCGAGGTGACGTAGATCACGTCGCGGTCCTTGCCCCCGAAGGCCGGGCGGGACGGGCGCTCGACCGGCACCTCCACGATGCGGTCGATCACGCCCTTCGGGGTGATCCGCACCAGCTGCCAGCCGCCGATCCCGGCCATCCAGTAGCAGCCCTCGTCGTCGCAGACCGCCCCGTCCGGCCGTCCGTGGACGATGCGCGTGTCGAAGAAGGGGCGCGGCGGGCCGGGCGTGCCGGTGGCGGGGTCGTAGTCCGCGGCCCAGACCATGCGGACGTCGGCGTTCGAATCCGACAGGTACATCGTCCGCCCGTCGGGGCTGAACGCCAGACCGTTGGTCGTGAAGTGGCCGTCCATCACGCGCGTCGCCCGCCGGTCGGCGTCGAGGCGATAGAAGGCGCCGGTGCGCTCCGGCTCGCCGCCCATCTTCATGCTGCCGGCCCAGAACCGGCCCTGCCGGTCGACCGTGCCGTCGTTGAAGCGGTTCTGCGGCCGGTCGGCCTCCGGGTTCGCGAGCGGCGTCCGCGCGCCCGTCGCGAGGTCGACGCGCACGATCCCGGACTTCAGCGCG
>JBIJED010000046.1:0-10547 GCA_044343785.1 Azospirillales bacterium
CCGGTCGCGAGGTCCGGGCCGAGGCGCAGCGCGGTCGAATGGTCCGCGTCGCGCCGCTCGAGCCGCACCGACTGCCACAGGCCGGACTGCGGGCCGTACCAGCTCTGCTTGCCGAAGGGCACCTCGCCCAGCGGGCCGTCGGCGTGGGTCTGTTCACAGTCGACCGGGCTGTCGACCCGCACGGCGATCCGGTTCATGCCCTCGACCAGCGCGTCGGTGACGTCGAAGGCGAAGGGCAGCCACCCGCCCTCGTGCTCGCCGACCCGGACGCCGTTCACCCAGGCGACGGCGTTGTGGAAGGCCGCGCCGAAGCGCAGGAACACCCGGCCCGCGATCCAGCCGGGCGGGAGGACGACCGTGCGGCGGTAGAAGCCGGTGCCCGACTTCATGCGCAGATCGTCGAACTGCGCCTGCCAGGGCCCCGGCACCGTGATGGCCCGGACCGGCCCCGGGGTCGCACCGGGACCGGCGGCGTGCTGGAACTCCCAGGGGCCGTCGAGGGACAGGTCGCAGGCGATCATCGGTATTCCCCGTGCGCCGCCGGGCGGGCGTCCCGGCCATCGGTCGGCGCGGGGGAGAGGCTAGGGAAGGTATGGTTAACGCGAGCTTACCCGGACGCCCCGGACCGGCTGCGCGAAAGGGGGAGCCGTCGCCCCCGCCTCACTCGCAGCGGATCGCCGGACGGTAGACCCGGTTCAGCAGCGTCCCGCTGTTCCCGCCCACCTGGTCCCCGCCGTCGGTGACGAAGATGAGGCCGTCGGCGAAGGTGGCCCCGGTCACCCCGTGGATGGGGATCGCCATGTCGGGGAGCCTGGTCCAGCGGTCGCCCTTCGGGTCGTAGACGTCGTGGTCGGGAAAGACGCCGGCCGCCTCCTCCCCGCCCCAGACGTGGACGCAGCCGGCGCCGGGAACGCGCGTGTCGAGGGCGTGGACGGTGTCGACATGGGCCGAGTTCGGGTCGGTCTGGCCGCCGAACAGGCCGACGACGCCGTCGAGGGCCGCCGCCATGCCGTGGTTGTTCACCGCCGGCAGGTCGGGGCCGCGGGTCCGGGCGTCGGCGAGGGCGAGGGCGAGGGCGTCGGCGAGGGCGAGGGCGACGACGGGCGGCATGGCGGATCCCCGGTGCTCGTCCTCACGACACAGTGACGAGGGGCTGCGCGAGAAGCCAGAGGCCGAGCATGGTGTCGGCGACCATGAGGGCGAGCATCGGCCACTGGCTCGCCGTCGCGCGGTCGCCGGTGGACGGCCGCGAACAGCAGCGGCGTCAGGGACAGCCCCACGGTTTCGATCAGCCGGATCGTGCAGGCCCGCGCCGAACGCTCGCACCACCAGCCAACGCGCGGTCGCCCTCCCGCGCGATCGCCAGGGGGGGGCGAAGCGGCCGAACAGGCCGAAAACGGTCGTGAATGGATCGAAATGGCGCCGCCTCGCCTCGGTCCCCGCCAGCGCCAGCGCCGCCGCGCCGAACGCGGCGATGCCCCGTGCAACCGCGTCCACGATGGCGACCGGCAGCGCGACGCGGTGCCCGCTGGGCACGGGACCGGCGCCACGGGCGTAGAGCGCCACCAGCACGAACGACAGAACGACGACCGCCCCGGCACCGACGAGGTGGTGCCACAGCGGGAGCGGCAGGTCGTGACGTTGGGCGAAGGCGTGGGCGTGGACCGCAGTCGGCACCCGCCCGACGCTCGCCGCCACCCCGAACGCCACCACTGCCATCGACACCGCACGTCCCATCCCCGACAGACCTCGACGTGGAGGACGGCCGCGGAATGCAGGCGCGCGACGGTCTTGCGGAACGATGATCGAATGAGTCTCGGATCCAGCGGTCGTGGCATCATAATCATCATTTCAGAACTTGATGTTTTCATAAGTCCACAACGGAGCAATCCTAATGGAATTATTGACCATATCGGCCGGATTCAGACCTATTCGCGCATCGAACAGAAAGGAACAGGCCATGTTTCGTTTTATTTCAAACCTTCCACTCGTTGGAAAACTCGCCATTCCGACCCTGTTGGTCCTGACACTTGTCGCAATGATCCTCATCCAGTCCTTCAGCACGGTCACGACGATCACGGCGACGACGGACGACGCGATCAAGGTGTCCGTGAAACGGATGCAGTACGCGCTGATCGTCCAGAGCACCATCAACGCGGTGGCGGTCGCGGAGAAGAACGTCATCCTCGCGGACACGGCAGAGGAGCGTCAGTCGCAGACCAACGCCTTCGGACGAGCCGTCGACCGCGCCGGAGCGGCGATGGACAAGATGTATGCGCTGGCCGACACGGCCGAACTCCGCGGGTCGAACGACGCGATCCGCGCGGCGATCGCCGCCTACGCCCGGGCGTCATCCCAGGCCATCGAACGCGCCGAGAGTGGCGATCAGGCGAGTGCCAAGCAGCTTTCCTCCACGGTTTCGCGCGAGGCGCGCGGGCGATTGGTGCAATTGACCGACGATCGGGTGCGCGCCAACGAAGCCGCCCTCGACGCCGCGTTCCGCAATGTCGACAAGACCGCTGCCGACGCGCTCATGTTGCTCTTGATCGAGGCGGCGATCGGCATCGTCGCGATGCTGGCGGCGTTGGCATGGATCACGATCGGGTTCGTGGTGCGCCCGATCCAGCGGTTCACGACGACGATGAACCTGATCGCCGGGGGCGATCTGTCCCAGGACGTCGAGGGCCTGGACCGCAAGGACGAGATCGGGACGTTGAGCCGGTCGCTGGACGCGTTCCGCCAGAAGGGGATCGAGCTGCGACGCCTGCAGGCCGAGGCCGAAGCGCTGAAGCGGGCGGCCGAGGTGGAACGCAAGGCGGCGCTGGTCCGCATGGCCGATGCATTCGAAGCGAACGTGGGCACCATCGTGGAG
Source organism: Azospirillales bacterium (assembly GCA_044343785.1). Lineage (GTDB taxonomy): Bacteria > Pseudomonadota > Alphaproteobacteria > Azospirillales > Azospirillaceae > CANGXM01. The sequence continues at coordinate 2,873 of JBIJED010000046.1, forward strand.
ACGGTGTCGTCGGCCTCGACGCAGCTGCAGGCGACGGCGCAGTCGATGTCCGCCGCCACCGAGGAGACCGCGCGCCAGTCGACCGTCGTCGCTGCGGCATCCGAGCAGGCGACGGCCAACGTCCAGACGGTCGCCGCGGCCTCGGAGGAACTGGCCGCCTCCATCCGCGAGATCGCGCGGCAGGTGGCGACGTCGACGCAGATCGCCGGCACGGCCGTCGAGCGGGCGACCGACACCTCCGGCCGGGTGACGGCCCTGGCGGAGTCCGCCCGGCGGATCGGCGAGGTGGTCGGGCTGATCCAGTCGATCGCGAGCCAGACGAACCTCCTGGCGCTCAACGCGACCATCGAGGCCGCCCGGGCCGGCGAGGCCGGGAAGGGCTTCGCCGTGGTGGCGCAGGAGGTCAAGGCGCTGGCCCAGCAGACGGCCAAGGCGACCGAGGAGATCGGCAGCCAGATCGGCGCGATCCAGTCGGCCACCGACGAGACGGTCGGCGCGATCGATGGGATCGCCGGCGTGATCCGCGACATGGACCAGATCGCCACCACCATCGCCGCCGCGGTGGAGGAGCAGGCGTCGGCCACCGACGAAATCTCCCGCAACGTGCAGCAGGCCGCGGCCGGCACGACGGAGGTCAGCACCAACATCGTCGGCGTCAACCAGGCGGCGAACGAGGCCGGCGTGGCGTCCGACGACGTGCTCGGCGCGTCGGGCGAGCTGGCGCGGATGGCCGCCGACCTCCGCACCGAGATGGCGCGGTTCCTGAACGGGGTGCGGGCGGCCTGACCGGGCCGTCCGTCCGACGGGGCACCCCGATCGATCGCGGCGGTCGTCTGTCGACCGCGGCCCCGTTCTGCCGGATCGATGGGGCCTTCCCTCCCCCGATCACGGGCGAACGGGGACGTGTCGGGGCGGACGGGGAACCGGGCCAGTTGGGGACGGCTCGCGATCGGGACGGTCGGCGCGGCGGGCGCGGTCGCGGCGCTCGTCGGCTGGATGATCGCCCGGTCGCGCGCCACCTCCCGGTCCGCTCGGACGAGGGCATTGGCGCGGCCGGCGGTCTTCCCGGAGTGGCACGACGCCCGCACGTTCGAGGCGGTCGACGTGGTGCTGCGGTCGGCGGTCGCGCGGCCGGCCGACAAGGTGATTGACAAGCCGGCCGGGGATCGCGGACGCTCGTTCTTATGACAGACAATTGTGCGATAAACGCACACGCACGACGGGTCCGGCGTGCTGCCGGACGCCCGCACGGTCGGGGCCGAGGCCCAGGGGAGGAAACGGGTGACGAACGCTGAGGGAAGCGGTGGTGTCGGAGCGGGGCTCGGCCACGACAGCGGCGGGTCCGAGAAGGAAGAGGTCGTCTGGGAGCGCTGGACGAAGAAGCGGACGTTCGTCCGCGCACTCGAGGGCACCTACGGCGAACTCTATCGCGAACTCTACAGCCAGCCGCGGGTCTATCGGTCGCGGGACTGGAAGTGGAAGGGCGGGCCGCAGAACTACGGCAAGAAGATCATCAATCCGCAGTCGGTGAAGGTGGCGCAGTCGATCGAGACGCACATCGACGTCTACGCGCCCGGCGGCTTCGGCCAGAAGCACGGCCACATGAACTCGGCCGTGTTCTTCGTCCTCAAGGGCAAGGGCCACGACGTCCACGACGGCAAGCGCCACGACTGGGAGGCGGGGGACGCGCTGATCGTTGAGAACGGCTGCGTGCACCAGCACTTCAGCGACGATCCGGACGACGAGTGCATCGTGCTGATCATGAAGGCGAAGCCGCTCTTCCTGTTCATGCACATGATCTTCCAGAAGGTGGTCGAGTATCCGCCCAGGGAACCGGCCGCCGGCCAGGAAAACTACACGCCCCCGACGCACATCTGAGGCCGCGCGATGAAGAAGAGCATCATCGATCCGATCGAGGTCGAACGCGCCCACGCGCAGACGCGCCACGTCGACTACTACGCGAAGGCTCTGGAAGCCTCGAAGACGTTCCGCGAGGCGTACGAGGGCCGCCTCAACGTGGTGAAGTGGCACCAGATGCCGTTCGAGCGGTCGCCGGACGGGCTGATCAAGCACATCATCAACGAGGAGATGGACACGAAGGAGTGCTGCATCGACATCTACATGCAGTTCCTTCCCCCCGGCGGCGCCAGTGGCAAGCACCGGCACCTGACCGAGGAGATATTCTACGTCGTCGAGGGCAACGGCTATGATCTGCACTGGGACGTGCGGTTCGACTGCAACGACAGGTACGAATGGTCCTGGGACGAGGAGCCCAAGCGCTTCGAGTGGAGCCAGGGCGACTTCGTCTACATCCCGCCCTACTGCACCCACAAGCACTTCAACGCCGACCCGGACAACGAGGCGCGGATCGTCGTCGTCAACAGCCGGATCCTGAAGCCGATGGGCTTCGACTGGTTCGAGCAGCTGGAGAACGCGGAAGGCTTCTGAGGGGGCGGGAGACCCTCACCCTGTCCCTCTCCCGTGGCACGGGAGAGGGACAGGGTGAGGGCATTCAGCCGCCCGGCTTCCGCGCGCCCTGCGCCAGCAGGTCCCGGATCTCGGCCAGGAGCTTCACGTCGGCCGGGATCTCGGGCGCCTTCGGCACGTCGGCGGCGGCGTCCTGGCGGGCGGCCAGCCGGTTCATGGTGCGGATGACCATGAACAGCGCGAAGGCGACGATCATGAAGTTCAGCGCCACCGTCAGGAACTGGCCGTAGCCGATCACCGCACCCTGCTTCTTCGCGTCGACGTAGGCGGCCCCCGCCTGCACGTTCGACGAGAGGGCGACGTAGTAGTTCGAGAAGTCGAGCCCGCCGGTCACCGCCCCGATGATCGGCATGACCACGTCCTGTACCAGAGACGTCACGATCGCGCCGAACGCCGCGCCGATGATGACGCCGACCGCGAGGTCGACGACGTTGCCGCGCATCGCGAACTTCCGGAATTCCTCGATCATCACCCGTACTCCCGTTCGGTTGTCCCGTGGCCGATCACGCGTCGATCCGCGCCGGACGCGAAGGGGTGGCAATCGTCGGCGAGGCCCTTGCAATCCGGTCCGCGAACTTCTAGTTTCCCCGCCTGCCGCCGGACCATCGGTCCGGACAGGGCACGCCGTTGTAGCTCAGGGGTAGAGCAGCTGCTTCGTAAGCAGCGGGTCGGGGGTTCAAATCCCTCCAACGGCACCATTTCCCCCCGTCGGTGGTCAGGTCCCCCCGCCGCCGCGGATGCGCAGCTTCGCGTCCCAGTCGGGGACGAGACGCTGAAGGTCGGCCAACGCCCGGGTCTCGATCGCATCCGCCAGCTGCACCATCCACTCCGCGGCCCCCTTCAGGCCCAACGTCCAGGCGCTCTGCGCCGTCTCGCGCAGGCGCCGGACCTGACGGATGTCGGCCGCGATCCGCGCGATCGAGGCGCCCTCCGCCGATCCCGTCCGTCGCTGCGCCATCCGCCGCCCCCTCGAGCCCACAACCCTCGCCTGAGTGGATCCTACGCGTCGCGCGCCGGAATCCCGGCCGAGGCACTGGCGGGGGTCGGACGGTCACAGGGACTACCCCCCCGGCCACGCGGGCCCGCCCTGCACCGTCGCCGGTTGAGCGGCGCCGACGGTGCGGATAGAGAATCCCCGCGCTCCCCCGGACGGGAACCCCGCCATGTACGTGCCGCCCGCCTTCCGCCTCGACGATCCCGCCGCGCGCCTCGTGGTGATGCATGCGCATCCGTTCGCGCTCCTGATCACGGCGGGCACCGACGGCATCGCGGCGACGCCCATCCCGGTGCTCGTCGATCCGGACGAGGGGCCGCACGGCACCCTCTACGGCCACCTCGCCCGTCCGAATCCGCAGACCGCCCACCTCGCTGCGGGCACCGAGGCAATGGTCTGGTTCCAGGGACCGCACGCCTACGTCTCGCCCCGCTGGTACGCCGCCCGGTCGGAGAACGTACCGACGTGGAACTATGTTGCGGTGGAGGCCCGGGGCCGGCCACACCTCCTCGGCGACGCCGCGACCGACGCGCTCGTCGCCCGCCTCAGCGACGCCTACGAGCCCGACGCCGACGGCTGGCGGCTCGACGAGTACGAGCCGCGGCGCCGGACGGCCATGGTCCGCGGCATCGTCGGGTTCGCCATGCCGATCGACGCCGTCGCCGGCAAGGCCAAGCTGAGCCAGAACAAGACGCCGGACGACCGGGCGGGCGTGATCGCGGCGCTGCGGGCGGGCGCCGATCCCGACGGTCATGCGATCGCCACGATGATGACCGTGGATTGACCGGTGAACCGCCGCCCAACCGGCGCCATGATGGGGCGTCAGTGCCCGACCCCCGTCGTCGCCTTCCTCGTCCGGTGCCGCCCTTGATCGCTCGTCCGTTCCTCCGTTCCGCCCTGGCGGCCATGGCGCTCCTCGTCGTGGCGCTCTCCGCCGCCCTCGTCGCCGCACAGGGCGCCGCGCCGCCCGCGGCCCCGACGGGATCGTCGGCGACCGCCGGCCTCTCGGCCGAGCAGCTGCGCAGCCTCGCCGACACGCTGGAGGACCCGCAGGCGCGGGACCGCCTCGTGGGCCAGCTTCGCGCGCTGATCGCCGTCGCCGAGGGCGGGCAAGCCCCGGCGGAGGAGGCGGAGGCGGAGACGGTGGGGTCGCGGACGCTCGAATGGGCGACGGGCCAGCTGGGCGACGTCGGCCGCCAGATGGTCCGCATCGGCATGGCGTTCGGCGACGTGCCCTCGGCGCTCGCCTGGATGAACCTGCAGGCCCGCGATCCGACGCTGCGGCAGCGCTGGGCGGAACTGGCGCTCCAGCTGGGTTTCATCCTGCTCGGCGGCCATCTCGCCTCGCGCTTCGTGCGCTATCTCGCCAGCGGGACGCGCGAGCGGCTGGGCGAGCGGACCTTCGCCTCCCCGGTGGAGAAGGTTCCGGTGCTCTCGGCCCGCATCCTCCTCGACCTGCTGCCGATCGCCGCCTTCGCGCTGGTCGGCTACGGCATCCTGTCGGCGACGGAGCCGCAGCTCCGGGTACGGATCGTGGCGCTGACGATCGTGAACGCGACCATCCTGATCCAGGTGGTGCTGGCGTTCGTGCGGTTCGCGCTCAGCCCGCGGACCCCGTCGCTGCGCCTCGTCCCGCTCGACGACGAGGGCGCGCACTACGCCTACATCTGGTGCCGGCGCATCGCCTACACGGCCGTCTACGGATATTTCGTGCCACAGGCCGCCTACGTGCTGGGCATCCCGACCGGCACCTACCTCGGCCTGCTGAAGTTCGCCGGCCTGCTCGTCGCGGCGATGCTGGTGGTGCTGGTGCTGCAGAACCGCCGCTCGGTCTCCGACCGGATCCGCGGCGGCGTACCGACGGCCGCGGAGGAGGTGCAGCCGGGCGCCGAGACGGCACCGGAGCCGCAGACCTTCCTGACCATGCGGAGCTTCCGCAACCGCGTCGCCGAGGTCTGGCACCTTCTGGCCATCCTCTACATCCTCGTCATCTACGGCATCTGGGCGCTCGACGTGCACGGCGGCTTCGCCTTCATGCTGCGGGCGACGGCGGTCTCGGCGGTCGTCCTCGTGGTCACGCGCCTCGCGCTGCTGGCCGTGGACCGCGGCATCCGGCGCGGCTTCGCGATCCCCGAGGATTTGCGGCGGGACTTCCCGCTGCTGGAGGCGCGGGCGAACCGCTACCTGCCGGGCCTCCACGTGGGGCTCCGGGGCGCCATCCTCGCGATCTCGGCGCTGACGCTGCTGGACGCCTGGGGGATCGAGAGCTTCGCGTGGCTCGACACCGCCTGGGGCCGCCGCGTGACCACCAGCGCCCTCACCATCGGCCTCGTGCTGGTCGGCGCGCTGGTGGCGTGGGAGGTGGTGAGCGGGCTGATCGAGCGCTTCCTCGCCGGCGGTTCGAAGAACGGGCAGAAGATCGAGCGCAGTGCCCGCATCCGCACGCTCCTGCCGCTGCTGCGCAACGCCTTCATGATCGTGCTGCTGACCTTCGTCGGGCTGATCGTGCTGTCGGAGCTGGGCGTGAACATCGCCCCGCTGCTGGCCGGTGCCGGCGTCATCGGCCTCGCCATCGGCTTCGGCTCGCAGACGCTGGTGAAGGACGTCATCACCGGGCTGTTCATCCTGTTCGAGGACACCATCGCCGTCGGTGACGTGATCGACGTGGGCGGCGGGCATTCGGGCGTGGTCGAGGCGATCTCGATCCGCACGATCCGCCTGCGCGACGTGCGGGGCGCCGTCCACACGGTCCCCTTCAGCGAGGTGCAGACCGTCCTCAACATGACCAAGGACTTCGGCTTCGCGGTGATCGACGCCAGCGTCGACTACACCGCGGACATCGACGAGGTGACCGAGGTCCTGCGCCGCATCGGGACCGAGCTGCAGGCCGACCCGCAGTTCCAGGGCTCGATCCTGGAGCCGATCGACATCTTCGGTCTCGACCAGTTCGGCCCGAGCGCCATCGTCGTCCGCGGCCGGATCAAGACGCGCCCCGGCAAGCAGTGGGCCGTGGCCCGCGCCTACAACAGGCTGATGAAGCAACGGTTCGACGAACTGGGGATCGAGATCCCCTTCCCGCAGCGCACCGTCCACGTGAAGGGCGACCTGACCGGGATGAAGCCGGAGCAGGTCGCCACCGCGGCGGGGGCCTGAAGCGCCGTCAGGGCGACAGGCGCCGCGTCCAGGCGACCAGCGCCTGCACCATGTCGCCGAGGATCTTCCGCGTCGGCTCGTCGGTGAGGGCGAGGTCGGCGTCGAATTTGGTCTGCGCCTGCCCGATCATCACCTCGGGCTTGTTGATCGGGTGCATGTTCACGAACACGCAGATCTGGCGCAGGTGATACTGCGCGCGGGCCGTCCCGATCATCCCGCCCGACGCGCCGAGGATCGCCACCGGCTTTCCGTTCAGCGGCTGGTCCGGCCCGCGCGACGCCCAGTCGATCGCGTTCTTCAGCGCCGCCGTGACCGAGTAGTTGTACTCGGGGCACGCGAGGATCAGCGCGTCGGCCGACGCGATCTGCGTGCGCAGCCGCGCCGCCGGGGCGGGCATCCCCTCGCGGTCCATCAGGTCCTGGTCGTAGAGCGGCAGGTCGCCGATGGGCGCGATCTCGAACGAAGAGCCGTCCGGCAGCATCGACCCCGCGGCCCGCAGGGCGGCGGTATTGAAGGAGCGGGCGCGCAGGCTGCCCGAGATGCCGAGGATCCGGAGCGGGCGGGGGGCGTCGGTCATGGGTCTCCGCGGTCAGGTCTGGGAGGGGGCGTCGCCCCGGCCGCGGCGCGGCAGCGGGACGAGGTTGGGCGAGGGGGCGGGATCGGCGGTCGCGGCGAGCGGCCCGTCGAACAGATCCTTCAGCGTCAGGCCCATGACGGCCCGGTTGGCGCGGTCCGCATCCTCGAGGATGACGTGGAACCGGTCCTGCCATTCGCCCAGGTCGTGCAGCCCCGCCGGGCTGCGCAACGGCCAGCGCAGGCCGATGCCCAGCGCCTTGGCGAGATCCTCGAGCGTCACCTCCCCGAAGTCGCGCGTCGCGATCCAGGCGCCGCGCGTGGTGCGCGCGACCCAATGGGCGTCGGCCAGCACCTCCAGCGTCCCGTCGATGACCGTGGTGCCGAGCGGCAGCCGGCCCAGCAGCGTCTGGCGGCGCAGGCCCACGCCGAGGCGCCCGGCCTGCATCAGCTCGTGCAGCACGGCCA
>JBIJED010000519.1:0-2971 GCA_044343785.1 Azospirillales bacterium
TCCCCCGGGGGGGAGGGGAGAAGAGGTCAAGCTGCGTCCCCTCCCCCCCCCGGGGGGAGGGACAGGGAGAGGGGGTCGCCCGCGACGACGCCCCCATCACCGCAACTCCTTCGGCGCCACCGGCAGGACGTCGTTGTATTCCTGGTTCTCGCCGGTCATGCCCCAGACGAAGCCGTAGGGGCCGGTGCCCGCGCCCATGTGGATCGACCAGGCGGGGGAGAACACGGGCCTCCTCCGGCCCGACGACAAGGTGCCGCGTCTCGCCGGGCAGACCCATGACGTGCATGACCCGGTCGTCCGGGGCCATGTCGAAGTGGAAACAGGCCTCCATCCGCCGGTCGTGGATGTGCGGCGGCATGGTGTTCCAGATGCTGCCCGGCGCCGGATCGGTGATGCCCAGCATCAGGAGCGCGCTGTCGCATACGCCCGGCTGGATGTACTTGCGGATGGTGCGGACGTTGGCACGGGACGGATCGCCCAGCGTCACCGCCTCCGCCTGCTCGCGCGTCACCACCCGGTGGGGATGCGCGACGCCCGCTGCGCAGGAGTTGAAGTAGAACTTCGCCGGCCGCGCGGGGTCGCGGTTCGCCAGCCGGATCTCCTTCGCACCGCGGCCGAGATAGACGACGTCGCGCGCGTCGGCGTCCAGCACCTGCCCGTCGACGGTCACCCGGCCGGGCCCGCCGAACACCACGATCCCCATCTCGCGCGCCGACAGAAGGTGCGGCGTGCCGATCGGCGTGCCGTCGCCGAACACCACCGGCTCGCGCGCCGTGGGCATGGCGCCGCCGACGATCATCCGGTCGATGTGGCTGTAGACCATCCGCACTTCGCCCGGCACGAACAGCCGCTCGACGAGGAACTCGTCGCGCAGCGCCTGCGTGCCGGCGCGGCGCACCTCGGCCGGGCCGGCGCCGTGGCGGATCTCCATCGTGACGCGCGTCATGGCGCCGTCCTTCTCAGGCGGGAACATGGTGGACCGCCTCCGTCATCAGGACGAGCGCGAGCGCCTGCCCGTAGGCGGTCGGGTGGATGGGGATGTCGCGGTAGTGCCGGAGGGTGCGGCCCATGCGGGTGCCGTAGGACACCTGCCGCAGCGTCCCGCCCGCGTCCACGCTGCGCACGACCAGCGAGAGCGCCCTGAGGCCCGATGCCCGCGCCTCGTCGCCGAACAGCCCGAGCCGCGCGCCGCGCAGCAGGCCGTAGGCGATGCCGGCCGTGCCCGACATCTCGACGTAGCTCGACGGATCGTCCAGCAGCGTGTGCCAGCCGCCGCCCGGGGCCTGGCAGGCCATGAGCGCGCGGCCGTGGGCGCGCAGGCACTCCAGCAGATAGGCGCGGACCCCGCCCTCGGTGCCGGCGATGTCGAGATAGTCGAGCAGGCCCGCGATCGCCCAGCTGTTTCCCCGGCACCAGAGTGCGGCGGCGAAGTTGGACCGTTCCAGGAACGTCCAGCCGTGGAACCACAGGCCGGTGCGCGTGTCGGTCAGGTAGCGGACGTGCAGCAGCACCTGCCGCTGCGCCTCCACCACCAGATCCTGCCGGCCGGACGCGCGGCCGTAGGCGGCGAGGAAGAGGACGACCATGAAGATCGTGTCGACCCAGATCTCGCCGGGGTTGATGCCGTCCGACACGATGTGCTGGAACCCGCCCTCCTCGGTGCGGGGCAGCTCGTGCATCGCGCGGTCGGCCCAGCCGTCGAGCGCGCCGACCCAGCGGTCGTCGCCGGTCTTCGACCACAGGAGGGCCAGCGCCAGCATCGGCGCGGTGGTGTTGACGTTGACGGGCGGGGTGCCGGCCGCGAGCCGGCGGGCGTACCATTCCTCGAGGATGCGGCGGTACCGGTCGTCGCCGGAGAACTCCCACGCGCGGAAGAGACCGTAGAGCCCCACGCCCTGCGGCCATTCCCAGCTGTCGAAGCTGACGTAGTCGCCGGGAGAGCCGTCGAGGTTCGGCTCGTCGAACGTGCCGTCGGCGGCGAGGCCGGTGAGCCCGCGCACGAGCCGGTCGAGAAGACCGTCGATTTCCCCCCGCGTCAGCGCCGCGTGAGCGTCCATTTTTCGGATCTCCGACGTGTCGCGGGAGAAATGCTGCCATCGTCCCACATATCCCGCAACTCGCAATTTTTTTGCAATGATGCCTCAACGATCGTGCCGCGGTGTGGGAACATGCGGATCATGAGCGACAGGAAGCCCAGCAGGGTCCGCCTCAAGGACCTCGCCGACCGTCTCGGCGTCTCGACCAGCACGGTGTCCCGCGCGCTGGCGGGGCAACCCGGGGTGCGGGAGGACCTGCGCCGGCAGATGGTGGAGGCGGCGCTCCGGGCCGGCTATCAGGTGCCCGAGGACCTGCGCGACCGGCGCATCCTCGTGGCGGCCAGCGGGCCGGCGATGACGGATTACGTGCGCAACCCGTTCACCTTCCTCGTGCTCGACGGCATGCGGGCACGGGCGGAGGCGCTGGGCCTTCGCCTCGTCTTCCACCCGCACGAGACGGTGGACGGCCTCGCCGCCGCCCTCGACGGCCACGCCCCGGCGGGGGTGCTGCTGCTGTCGGTCGACGATCCGGAGGCCTTCGCCCTCGTCCACGCCCGCGGCGTGCCGGCGGTGATCGTGAACGGCGACGACCCGTGGATGCGGCTGTCCAGCCTCGCGCCGTGCAACCGGTCCTCCGCCCGCTACGCCACCGACCACCTGATCGCCCACGGGCACCGGGAGATGCTGTTCCTCCAGCGGCCGGGCCGGACGACGATCCTGCGGCGGCTGGAGGGCTGGCGCGACGCGCTCTCCGCCCGCGGCCTGCCCTGCGGCGACGACCGGGTGCTGGACGTCGGCGACTGGTTGCCGGACGAGGCGGAGGCGGCCCTCCTCGCCCATCTCGACCGCGGCGGCCCGCCCTTCACCGCCGTGCTCTGCGCCGCCGACAGCCTGGCCGCCGGCGTGCTCAAGGCGCTGGCCGCCCGCGGGATCGC
>JBIJED010000522.1:0-2955 GCA_044343785.1 Azospirillales bacterium
GCGCGTCGGGATCGAAGGCCGACGCGCCGTGGGCCAGCGCGAAGCGCCGGTCCTCCGGGATCCCCTCGCCGGGGACGAGGTCGACATGGTCAAGCGTCTGGCCGCTGAGGCCCTTGACCGGATAGCGGGTGATGCGCGCGAGCGTGGCGGTCGTCATGCGCCGCAGCATCGGCGAAGCGCCCGGGCGGGTCAACGACGCGGCCGGGGCCTCACCAGTCCGGATCGGGCGGCGTGCCGTCGCGGATCTCGGCGATCCGGCGCAGCGTGCCGGCGTTGACGTCGGCGGGCAGGGCGTCGAGCCGAAGGAACGCCGCCTCGACGATCTCGCCCCGGTCGGGCCTGGGCGTGCCGCTCCACCGGTCGACGACATAGAGCGCCACGTGGTCGCTCATCCCCGTCCCGAAGTTCGCGTAGAAGCCGAAGAGCCGCGGCGGGCCGTCCGCCGCGAGGCCCGCCTCCTCGCGCAGCTCGCGCACCGCGGCATCGGCCGCAGTCTCCCACCGCCCCACGCCGCCGCCGGGGAAGTGCCAGCCGGGCGTGTAGCTGTGCCGCACCAGCAGGACCGTGCCGTCCGGCCCGAACACGGCCGTCCGCACGCCGAGGCTGGTCCACGGGCGATTCCGGCGTACCACCATGATCCCGGCGTGCACGGCGGCGTTGATCTTCAGGCGGAGCGGATGCACGCGGAGCCCCTTGCACGGGTGTGGCCATCAGGCCACATGACGATTGTCGATGACGGGTCGGGCTGCCTCGCGGACGATCCGGGCAAACCTGGGAGTGCCGACATGGACTTCGAGAAATTCACCGAACGGTCGCGCGGTTTCGTGCAGGGCGCGCAGGGCCTGGCGCTGCGCAGCGGGCACCAGCGCCTGACGCCCGAGCATCTGGCCAAGGTCCTCCTCGACGACAAGGAGGGGCTGGCGGCGACCCTGATCAAGGCCGCCGGCGGCGATCCCGAGCGCGCCCACGCGCTGATCGAACAGGAGCTGAAGAAGATCCCCGTCGTCGAGGGCGCGGGCGCCAACCAGTTCATGCTCGACCCCGCCCTCGCGCGCGTCTTCGCCCAGGCCGAGAAGATCGCACAGGAGGCGGGCGACAGCTACGTCACCGCCGAGCGGATGCTTCTGGCCCTGGCGCTCGCCGAGGGCACCGGCGCCGCGGGCGCGCTGCGCACGGCCGGCGTGACGCCGGTGAGGCTGAACGCCGCAATCAACGACGTGCGCCGCGGCCGCAAGGCCGACAGCGCCAACGCCGAGCAGGGCTACGACGCGCTGAAGAAATACGCGCGCGACCTCACGGCCGTGGCGCTCTCGGGCAAGCTCGACCCCGTGATCGGGCGGGACGAGGAGATCCGCCGCACCATCCAGGTGCTGGCGCGCCGAACCAAGAACAACCCCGTCCTGATCGGGGAGCCCGGCGTGGGCAAGACCGCCATCGTCGAGGGCCTCGCCCAGCGCATCGTGAACGGCGACGTGCCGGAGGGGCTGAAGTCGAAGAGGCTGCTCTCGCTCGACCTCGGCTCGTTGGTCGCAGGTGCGAAGTTCCGCGGCGAGTTCGAGGAGCGCCTGAAGGCGGTGCTGCAGGAGATCCAGTCGGCTGCGGGCGAGATCATCGTCTTCATCGACGAGCTGCACACGCTGGTCGGGGCCGGCAAGGCCGACGGGGCGATGGACGCCTCCAACATGCTGAAGCCCGCGCTGGCGCGGGGCGAACTCCACTGCGTCGGCGCCACCACGCTGGACGAGTACCGCAAGTACATCGAGAAGGACGCCGCACTCGCCCGGCGCTTCCAGCCGGTCTTCGTCTCCGAGCCGACGGTCGAGGACACGATCTCGATCCTGCGGGGGCTGAAGGAGAAGTACGAGCTGCACCACGGCGTGCGCATCACCGACGGGGCGCTGGTCTCGGCGGCGACGCTGTCCAACCGCTACATCACCGATCGCTTCCTCCCCGACAAGGCGATCGACCTCGTGGACGAGGCGGCCTCGCGCCTCAGGATGGAGGTCGACAGCAAGCCGGAGGAGATCGAGGCGCTCGACAGGCGCGTCATCCAGCTGAAGATCGAGCGCGAGGCGCTGAAGAAGGAGACCGACGCGGGCACCCGCGAGCGGCTCCAGCGGCTCGAGCGCGAGCTGGACGATCTCGAGCGGCAGGCCGCCGACCTCACCGCCCGCTGGCAGGCCGAGAAGGACAAGCTGAACGCCGGCCAGAAGCTGAAGGAGCAGCTGGACCACGCCCGGCTCGAGCTGGAGCAGGCGCAGCGCGCCGGCAACTGGACCCGGGCGGGCGAGCTGACCTACGGCATCATCCCCGAGCTGGAGCGCGAGCTCGCGACCGCGGAGGGGGCGGCGGAGAGCCGGATGCTGAACGAGGAGGTGCGCTCGGCCGACATCGCCGCCGTGGTCGGCCGCTGGACCGGCATCCCGGTCGACCGGATGCTGGAGGGCGAGCGCGAGAAGCTGCTCGGCATGGAGGACAAGCTGTCCGGCCGCGTCATCGGGCAGGAGGAGGCCGTGGTCGCCATCTCCCACGCCGTGCGGCGCGCGCGGGCGGGCCTGCAGGACCCCAACCGGCCGATCGGCTCGTTCCTGTTCCTCGGGCCCACCGGCGTGGGCAAGACCGAGCTGACCAAGGCGCTGGCCGAGTTCCTGTTCGACGACGAGACGGCGATGGTCCGCCTCGACATGTCCGAATACATGGAGAAGCACTCGGTCGCCCGGATGATCGGCGCGCCGCCGGGCTATGTCGGCTACGACGAGGGGGGTGCTCTCACCGAGGCGGTGCGGCGCCGGCCCTATCAGGTCGTGCTGTTCGACGAGATCGAGAAGGCCCATCCCGACGTGTTCAACGTGCTGCTCCAGGTGCTCGACGACGGGCGTCTGACGGACGGGCAGGGCCGCACGGTCGATTTCCGCAACGTGCTGATCATCATGACCTCGAACCTCGGCTCCGAGC
>JBIJED010000523.1:0-2954 GCA_044343785.1 Azospirillales bacterium
GGCCGGCCCTGAAACTGGAACGGGCCGCCCCGAGGGGCGGCCGGCCCTGAAACTGGAACGGGCCGCCGCGAGGGGCGGCCGGCCCTGAAACTGGAACGGGCCGCCGCGAGGGGCGGCCGGCCCTGAAACGCGAACGGGCCGCCCCGAGGGGCGGCCCGTCGCCGGGACCGGAGGGCGCGGGGGCTCAGCGCTTCAGCTTGCCCGCGGCCGACTTCATCTCCTCGAGGCTTTCGCTGACGCGCTTGGCGAGCGTCTCGGCGGCCTCGGTGTTCGACTTCGCGATCATTTCGGACAGCTCCTTCATGTTCGCGACCGTCTTCTCGAAGGTCGTCTTGAAGAGGTCGGCCTGCTTGGCGACCTTCTCCTCGGGGGCGCCGACGCTCATCATCTCGGTCATGATGCCGCGCGCCTCGTCCATCATCTGGCGGACGATCTCGGCCTGACGGCGCATGACGGCCTGCACGCCCTCGAGCGCCAGCTGGTTGGCGGCCGAGATGGCCTCGACGTTGCGGCGCTGGCTGGCCAGCACGCCTTCCATGTCCACCCCCGGCATCCGGAACTCGGTGGCCATCTTGGTGAAGTCCAGGTCGAGAAACGGGTTGCCCATCGTGCGCGCGTTCATGTTCGGTCTCACCCCCTGACGATGCTGCGTTGCAGCAAGATAGTGCGACTATGCACAGCGACCGCTCACGCGTCAATACGCACAAGGCTTGTGCACATTGGGGCCATCAGGCCGCCGCCGCGCCGCCCGCCGGTTCTGCAGGTGCGTCACGCAGACGCAGCAATCCGCCGCCGACGCTCTCGGCGCGGCGCAGGGCCGAATCGAGCGCCGCCATCGTCCTCGACAGATCCGCCGTGTCGTCGTCCATCCACGCCCGCATCGCGGCGAGCCACACCCCGCCCAGCGCGGCGACGACCGCCGGGCGGAAGGGGGACCGCACCTCGATGCCGGCGGCCTCGATCATCCAGTCCATCGACCGGCCCAGCATGCCCGCCAGCCCGGCCGCGCCGACGGGATCGGCGGGAAGCGCCCGCAGCACCGCCCGGATGCCGTCGCGATGGGGGGCGAGCGCGTCGAACCGGGCCATCAGCGCGTCGAACAGCCGGTCGCGCGGCGTGTCCCCGGCCTCGGCCGGCGCGCCGGATTCCGGCCGCGCGAGCACCTCGGCGTCGGCGAGCCGGCCGATGCCGCCGAGAAGGTGGAACCGCGTGGGACAGCGCGCGTGGACCTCGGCCAGCGTGACGCCGGCCCGTGCCGCGACCGACGCCATCGTGGTCGCCGCCCAGCCGCGTTCGGCCGCGAGCGAGAGCGCGGCCTGCACGATCCGGCGCTCGGTGTCTGTCTCAGGATGCATCGGCCTCTCCCGCCACGGGCGCGTTCCCTGTCCTGCAAGATGGGCCGCGGCGTCGCGCCGGCCAAGCGGCGCCTTGACCCGGGGGCGGCGCGCCGTACCTGTTCGGCCACGCGGAACGGAGGGACGGTGGATGGCGGAGCCGGTCGGAGTCGCGCTGGTGACGGGCGGGGCGAAGCGGATCGGGCGCGCGGTCGTGCGCGATCTGGCGCGTCGGGGGTGGGCGGTGGCGATCCATCACCGCTCGTCCGACGCCGAGGCGGCCGCCCTCGTGGCGGAGATCGCGGGCGGCGGCGGTCGCGCCGCGGCACTGCGGGCCGACCTCTGCGAGGAGGAGGCGGTCGAGACGCTGGTGCCCGCGGCGGCGGCGGCGCTCGGCCCCGTCACCTGCCTCGTCAACAACGCGAGCCTGTTCGAGCGGGACGAGGCGCTGACGGCGACGAAGGCGAGCTGGGACCGCCACATGTCGGCCAACCTCCGCGCGCCGTTCCAGCTGGTCCAGGCGATGGCCCGCGGCCTGCCGGCGGGGGCCACCGGCTGCGTCGTCAACCTTCTGGACCAGCGCGTCTGGAACCTCACCCCGCACTTCACGACCTACACCCTCAGCAAGGCGGGCCTCTGGACGCTCACCCGAACGCTGGCCATGGCGCTGGCCCCGCGGATCCGGGTGAACGGCATCGGCCCCGGCCCGACGATGCGCAACGAGCGCCAGACCGAGGCGCATTTCCGCGAGCAGTGGGAAAACGTCCCCCTCGCCCGGCCCACGTCCCCCGAAGACGTCTGCGCCGCCGTCCGCTTCATCCTCGACACGCCGTCGATGACGGGTCAGATGATCGCGCTCGACGGGGGCGAACACCTGGGCTGGGCACAACAAGGGCGGGGGTTCGTGGCGGTCGAATGATGCCGGGTGACTTTCGTTCGCATCGTTCCGGCGCCCCGCGTCCGGGCTTCGAGGGCTGCGTCTCGTGCGGCGCCACAGCCCTCGGTTTTGCACAGGATGCGGTTCGCCCGGAGCCCCCCCGTTGTCAAGCCGATAAATAGCCTCGCCGTCGCATTGCTGTCACCTTGACAGCTCGATTTTCATTCAAAATCAACAACTTGGCTATTTGCATAGTTTTTAGGCAAAGTCTGGAGAGTCCAAGCCGCGCCTCACTGAATCGCACATGGAAAAAACTTATCGACAAGCTTATCCACAGGAACGGTGGATATCCCGTCGAAGGCTGCCTCTTCAGAACGGACACCGACGGCGGTGGCGGGGTTACCCCGGCCACGACGGGCGTGCTCCGGGTGGCGAGGCGGTTGACCCGTCCGTCGGACCCGCCAACATGGTGCGGGCCATGACCGACCAGACGACTGTTCCCGACCCCGCGCCGCGTCGCCGCGCGCCCGACCTCGCCGCCGGGGCGGAGGTGATCCGCGACCATCTGCGGCGCCTGCCCAACGCGCCGGGCGTCTATCGCATGGTCGACGCGGCGGGCGAGGTTCTCTACGTCGGCAAGGCGCGGAACCTGAAGAAGCGCGTGGTGAACTACACCCACGTCGCGCGCCTGCCCATCCGCCTCCAGCGCATGGTCGCCGAGACCGTGTCGATGGAGTTCGTGA
>JBIJED010000524.1:0-2951 GCA_044343785.1 Azospirillales bacterium
CTTTCCGCGCCACACTACCAGGAGGCCGGGCACACTGGGAAGTGTATCCGCGCCGACCTCGCGGGGGCATGGTTTCTCGCGAGGGCAAGGGGGCGGCGCGCGGCCGAAGCTCGGGAAGACGTCTTGCTGCAAGAACGCCTTGACGCAGCGGATGGGCAACTCCACCATTTCCGGTGGAGATTCGGCGATGTTCTACGCTCATTCGATCGAAGGTCAGCCCCTCACGCGCTGGCAGCCGCTTGATGCGCATCTTGCCGGCGTCGCCGCGCGGGCGGAGCGTGGCGCCGCGCCGTTCGGAGCGGCGAAGGCGGCGGCGCTGGCGGCTTGGCTTCACGACTTGGGCAAGTATTCGCGCGCGTTTCAAGGGCGGCTCGACGGGGCGCGGGAGCGGGTCGACCATTCGACGGCGGGCGCGCGGGTCGCGATGGCGCTGGCGGAGGCCGCGGGTGTGGCCGGCGGGGATCGGCTGATGCTCGAGCTGATCGCCTATGCGGTGGCCGGTCACCACGCCGGCCTGCCCGACAAGTCTGACACGGACGGCGGCACGGCGTCCCTCGCGTTTCGCCTGACCGAGGCGAAGATCGAGGCGCTCGCTCCGGTGTGGCGCGAGACGATCCCGCTCGACGCGAAGGGTCTCGTGCCGGCCGGGTTCAGGCTGGCCACAGAGGCCGGCGAGCGCAACCGGCAGCTCGCCTTTCTCGGCCGGATGATCTTCTCCTGCCTCGTCGACGCCGATTTCCGCGATACGGAGGCTTTCTACGCCGCGAACGAGGGCGTCGTGCCGGATCGCGACTGGCCGGCGCTGCCGGATGTCGTCGCGCGGCTCCGGGCGGCCTTCGAGGCGCATGTGGCCGGCCTCGCGGCCGCGGCCCCGGACGGGCCGGTCAATCGGCTCCGCGGGGAGATCCTCGGGCAGGTCCGGGGCAAGGCGGGGCTGCCGGCGGGCGTGTTCACCCTCGACGTCCCGACCGGCGGCGGCAAGACGCTCGCCTCGCTCGGCTTCGCGCTCGATCACGCGGCCCGCCACGGCATGCGCCGCATCGTGACCGCGATCCCGTTCACCTCGATCATCGATCAGACGGCCGGCATCTACCGGAAGATCCTCGGCGACGACGTCGTCCTCGAACACCACTCGGCGATCGAGCCCGCGCCGGCCACCGAGAGGGAGGACCGCCAGGGCCGCGACAAGCTCCGCCTCGCGATGGAGGACTGGGCGGCGCCGGTCGTGGTCACCACGAACGTGCAGCTGTTCGAGAGCCTCTACGCCAACCGGGTCTCGCGCTGCCGCAAGCTGCACAATCTCGCGGGCTCGGTCATCGTCCTCGACGAGGCGCAGACGATCCCGCTTGCCGTGCTCCGCCCGGCGGTCGACGTCCTCAAGGAGCTCTGCCGCAACTACGGCTGCAGCGTCGTCCTCTCGACGGCGACGCAGCCAGCCTTGCGCGCGCCCGCGTTCGACGGCGGCTTCGAACTGACGCCGGAGCGAGAGCTCGCGCCGGACCCGCCGGCCTTGCATCGGGCGCTCCGACGCACGAGCGTCCGGATGGCGGGCCGGATGGAGGATGGCGATCTCCTCGACGGGCTTGCGGCCGTCACCCAGGGGCTCGTGATCGTCAACAGCCGGGCCCATGCGCTGGCACTCTACCGGGCGGGCAAGGCGGCCGGCATCGGCGACCTCGTGCATCTGACGACACGCCAGACCGCGCGGGATCGCCGGACGATCCTCGACGGCATCCGGGATCGGCTGAAAGGCGAGTCGCCTTGTCGCCTGATCGCCACCTCGCTCGTCGAAGCCGGGGTCGATCTCGATTTCGAGCGGGTCTGGCGGGCGGTCGCCGGTCTCGAACAGATCGCGCAGGCCGCGGGCCGCTGCAACCGGGAGGGCCGGCGGGCGGTCGCGGCGAGCGTGGTGACGGTGTTCGAGCCGGCCGAGGCGAAGCCGCCGCAGGAGCTGGCGGCCTTGGTCCAAGCCACGATGGCGGTGGCGGGCGACCACGACGACCTTCTCTCCCCGGAGGCCATCGAGCGCTATTTCCGCGAGGTTTATTGGGCGAAGGGCGATGGGCTCGACCGCGTGAAAGTGCTCGACGCTTTCCGGATCAGCGCGCCGGCACCGGGCATCGGCGCGACGGACTTCGCCTACCGATCTGTCGCGGACAAGTTCCGGCTGGTGGAGAGCGGCATGATGCCCGTCATCATCGCGGCGGACGACGAAGCGTCCTCCACCCTCGACCGCCTCAAGGCCGGCCACATGCCGCCCGGCGCGGCCGCCCGCGCAATGCAAACCCGTCTCGTGCTCGTGCCGCCTAGGGCGCGCGACGTTCTAATCCGGAACGAGCACGTCCGCTTCGTCGAGGGCTTCGCCGATCAGTTCGCGGTGCTGATCGAAGGGTCGCTGTACACGGCCGAATGCGGGTTCTTGTGGGAGGAGGCGGAGTATCTCGCCGCCGACGACCTGATCATCTGAGGAACGCCATGCCCTACGGAGTTCGCCTACACGTCTCAGGCCCCCATGCCTGCTTCACAAGACCGGAGATGAAGGTCGAGCGGGTCTCCTACGACGTCATGACGCCGTCGGCCGCGCGCGGCATTCTCGAAGCCATTCACTGGAAGCCTGCGATCCGGTGGGTCGTCGACGAGATCCATGTCCTCAAGCCGATCCGGTTCCAGTCGATCCGGCGCAACGAGGTCTCGGACAAGGTGCCGGTGGGAAAGATCCGGGCGGCGATGAAAGCAGGCAGCCTCGAAGGGCTCTCGCTCATCGTCGAGGAGCACCGCCAGCAGCGGGCAGCCTCCGTGCTCGCGGACGTCGCCTATGTGATCGTCGCCCATTTCGAGATGACGGGAAGGGCCGGGGCCGAGGACGGCGGGGCCAAGCATCTGGAGATGTTCGTGCGCCGCGCCCGCAAGGGGCAGTGCTTCCATCAGCCATGCCTGGGCACGCGCGAATT
>JBIJED010000527.1:0-2946 GCA_044343785.1 Azospirillales bacterium
GGCGGCACCCAGCGGCATGTGCGCCATGCCGTAGAACCAGCTGAACATCGACACGGCCCCGGTCAGGGCGCGCGTGGTGTAGAGCCGCCAGCGCGAGGTGCGCATCGCCGTGAAGCCCGTGGACACGAGCCACGGCGTCATGATCAGCAGCGCCACGAGGTTGCGGAAGAACGCCGCCTCGAAGGGGTGCATGTGCCGCGTCGCCTCGCGGATGGTGATCGGCATCACGGAGAAGACGACGGTGCCGACCAGCATCCAGGCGATTCCCTGCACATGGGTCGACGGGTCGGCCGCGGCCTTTTCGGTGGTGGATGTCGTCATCGTCGGCGGAGGACGGCGGGAGGCACGGCCACTGTAGAGGCAGTTCGCCGGCGCCGTACACCCCGCACGGCAGGGCCGCGGCGCATGGCGGACCCCACGGGGATGGGCACCGGCCGCGGCCGGGCCGTGGACTAGTCGCGGCCGCCGTCCGCGGCGGTCAGCGCGGCGTCGGGCGGCGCCGGTGCCGTGATCGGAATGATGCAGTCGATCCGGGTGCCGAGGCCCGGTGCGCTGTCGACGCGCAGGCGCCCGCCGTGGAGCTCGACGAAGCTGCGGACCAGCGGCAGCCCGAGCCCGGCGCCCGGCTCGCTCTGATCCGGGCGGCCGCGCTCGAACCGCTCGAACACCCGGGCGTGGTCGTGGGTCGGGATGCCGATGCCGGTGTCGGAGACCGAGAGCACCACGGTCTCGCCCTCCCGCCGCGCGGAGAGCGTGATGCGCCCGCCCGGCTGGGTGAACCGGATCGCGTTCGAGACGAGGTTGAACACGGCCTGCTTGATCCGCTTCTCGTCGGCTTCCATGACGGGAAGGTCGGGCTCGCACTCGACCGCCAGCGTGATCTTCTGCTTCTTCGCCCACTCCCCGGTCAGTTCCGCGACCTTGGTCAGCACGTCCGACGGCACCATCGGCCCGCGGTCGAGCGACATGAACCCGGCCTCGATCGTCGCGAGGTCGAGGATGTCGTTGATGAGGAGGAGAAGGCGCTCGCCGCTCTCCAGCACGCCGTCGACGTACTGGGCCTGCCGGTCGTTGAGCGGGCCGAAATAGGCCCGCCGCAGGATCTCCGCGAATCCCATGATGGCGTTCAGCGGCGTGCGCAGCTGATAGGAGACGTTGGCGATGAACTCCGACTTCAGCCGGTCGGCGGCCTCCAGCGCCGCGTTCGACTGACGCAGCGCGATCTCCACGCGGGCACTGTCGGTCACGTCGAGGAAGCTGGTGATGACGGCACCGTCCGGCAGCGGGATCGTCGCGTACTGGACGACGGACCCGTCCTGCCGCTCGATGCGGCCCTGCGACTGCTCCCGGTCGAGCGCGCTGGCGTGGATGCGGCGGGCGAAGGCGGACCAGGTGCGTTCGTGCTCGAAGAAGTCCTTGAGCCGGGCGAGCACGTCCGACAGGTGCTGCCCCCCGGCCACGTCGGCCTCGCGGAGGTTCCAGACCCGGCGGTAGGCGGGGTTGGACAGGCGCATGCGCCCGTCGCTGCCGAAGACGGCGATGCCCTCGGCGAGGCTGTCGAGCGTCTCGCGCTGCACCGCCACCAGGGTGTTGTAGTTGCTCTCGAGCTGGAGACGGTCGGTCACGTTCTCGGAGATGAACATCAGGCCGCCGAAGGGATGCGGCACCGCGAGCTGGCGCAGCGACGTCCCGTCGGGGAGGTAGAGCAGGTCCTCGCGCGGCTCGATCAGCGAGGTGAAGAGGCCCAGCATCTCCTTCTTCCAGCGCGGGAAGTCGGCCGTCTCGGGCACGCGGCGACGGATGCGCAATTCCTCCAGCACGTCGCCGAAGGAGGGATCGGTCCCGAGCCACGCCTCGTCCAGCCCGGACATGCGCTGGTAGGCCTGGTTGTGGAAGCGCAGGCGCCCCTCGGGACCGAAGATCACGATGGCCGAGCCGAGCTGCTCCAGCACCACGGCATGGCCGGCGATGTGGCGCCCGAGTTCGACCTGCAGATCCTCGATGTCGGTCACGTCGACCGCGAAGCCGACGCCCGAGAGGTTCGTACCCTCGGCACCGAGCGGCCGTTCGGTGATGTCGAAGAGCCGCCGCTCCCCCTGGACGACGAGATGCTGGCGCGCCGCCACCGCGCGGCCCGTGGCGAGGGCGTCGCGGCCCTGATTGGCGCCCTGGCGCGGATCGAACTCGCTCTGCCGCGTGATCGCCTCGTCGGGGGCGGCCTCCACCGCCTCGGCGAAGGCCGTGTTCACCCAGGCGATCCGCGCGTCGGCCGCGCGCATCCAGACCGGCAAGGGCACCGCGGCGAGGGCCGCGGCGAGCGCCGCCGCCCGGCCGCGCTCCGCCCGCAGCGCCTCGCCGTGCACGTGCTCGGCGGAATTCGCCTCGGTGACGTCGCGCAGCCAGAGGATCCGGTCGGTGCCGGCGTCCGCGACCGTGACGCCGAGGCGGCGACCGGACCGGGTGGGAAAGGTGCGCTCCACGCCGTCGGCGGGTGCGTTGCCGGCCAGGAGGTGGGCGACCGCGTCCCGCACGGTCTCGTCGAACGCGTCCGCGACCCCGTCGCGGCGCTTCGGGGCGGCGTCGAGGAGCGCCGGCGCGCCCGGCGAGAGCGCGACGGTGCCGTCGGCCGCCAGACGGCACCAGGAGAGCGGAACGGTACCGAGGACGGCTTCGGCGCGGTCGGCGCGGTCGGCGGCGGCCGACGCCGCACCACGCGCGCCGGCCGCGGCCCGTCGGGACCGGGCGGTGGCGCGCATCGACCAGACGGACATGCCGAGCCCGACGCCGGCGAGCAGGAAAAGGACGATCAGAGAATCCATGTCGGTGCAACCTAACCGCGGCCCCCCGAAACGACAAGCGGGGCGGCACCCTGCGATGCCGCCCCGCGTCGGTTCCGTGAAGTGGTGACCTCAGTAGCGATAGTGATCGGGCTTGAAAGGACCCGCG
>JBIJED010000526.1:0-2946 GCA_044343785.1 Azospirillales bacterium
CCTGTCGCGCGACGGCCGCCGCGCACGGGTCGAGGCGATGATGATCGAGGTCGGGCTGTCGCCGGAGATGATCAACCGCTATCCGCACGAGTTTTCGGGCGGGCAGGCGCAGCGCATCGGCATCGCCCGGGCGATGATCCTGCGGCCGAAACTGATCGTCTGCGACGAGCCGGTCTCGGCCCTCGACGTCTCGATCCAGGCGCAGATCGTGAACCTGCTGATGCGCCTTCAGCGCACGTTCGGGCTGTCGCTGGTCTTCATCAGCCACGACCTGTCGATCGTGCGGCACATCTCCAGCCGGGTGATGGTGCTCTACCTCGGTCGGATGATGGAGATCGCGCCGCGGGACGAGATCTACCGCAACCCGCGCCATCCCTACACCCAGGCCCTCATCTCGGCCGTCCCCGTCCCGGACCCGGACAAGGAGCGGGCGAAGACGCGCCTCGTGCTGTCGGGCGACCTGCCCTCCCCGCTCGCCCCGCCGTCGGGCTGCGTGTTCCGCACCCGCTGCCCCAAGGCGCGGGACGTCTGCGCACGCGACGCGCCGCCGCCGCTGGAGGTCGCACCCGGCCACCGCGTCGCCTGCCATTTCCGCGAGGACCCGCCGATGGTGACGGCGGGGTAGGCGATCAGTCCGCCAGCGCCGCCAGGCTCGCGCGAAGTTCGGGGATGCCGGCGCCGGTCTCGGAACTCGTCAACACCACCTCGGGATGGGCGGCGGGATGCTTGACCAGGGCCTTCGCCGTCTCCTCCAGCACCCGGCGGAGTGCCGGCGGCTTGGGCTTGTCGGCCTTGGTGAGGACGACCTGAAAGGCGACGCCGGAGCCGTCCAGCAGCTTCATCATCTCCTTGTCGCTGTCCTTCAGCCCGTGCCGGGCGTCGACCAGCACCAGCGCGCGCTTCAGCGGCACCCGGCCGCGCAGGAAGCCCTTGATGACCGCCGTCCACGCCTCGCGCACCTCCTTGGGTACCTCGGCATAGCCGTAGCCGGGCATGTCGACCAAGCGCAGGCGGGCGCCGAGGTCGAAGAAGATGAGCTGCTGCGTGCGGCCGGGCGTGTTGGACGTGCGGGCCAGCGTCCGCCGCCCGGTCAGCGCGTTGATCAGCGACGACTTGCCCACGTTCGACCGGCCGGCGAAGCAGATCTCGGGCAGGCCCGCCTCGGGCAGCATGTCCAGGCTGCCGGTCGCGAAGACGAAGTCGCAGGGCTGCGCGAACAGGTGACGGCCGGCCTCGAGCGCGGCCGCGTCGTCGGCGTCTGGAAGAAGCCTGGGGGTGATCTCGACCATGGGGCGCTCCTTTAGACCGTCGCCGGGCCCATGTCCCGAAAAATGACCCCTACCGGCGACGACGCCCGGGAACCCGTTCGAGTTCCCCCAGCATGCGGTCGAGGGCGGGCTCGGGCACGGCGGCGATCCGCTCGGCGAGGCGGTTGGCGAGAAGCGTCGCCTTGGGCGACAGGCCGGCGGTGTCCACCGTCACCTTCGGGTGCGAGACCCGCGCGAGCGCCTCCAGCTCCTCCGCCTCGTCCCAGATGATGTGGAAATAGCCGCAGATCTGGCGCACCAGCATGGGCGACGGGGCCCCGCGCTTGCCGTGCTCCAGGGCGGAGAGATAGGCGGTGGAGATCTGCAGCGCCTCGGCCATCGCCTTCTGGGTCACGCCGTGCCGGTCGCGCAACTCGCGCATGCGGGCGCCGAAGGGGGTCACGGCCCGTGCTCCCGGCGCCGGCGCAGCAGCACGTAGAGCGCACCGGCCCCGCCGTCCCGGTGCCCGGCCTCCTCGATGCCGATGATGCGTTCGCGCAGGGGGGGCTGGTTCAGCCACATCGGAACCGCCCGGCGCAGCACCCCCCCGCCCTGCCCGGTCGATCCCTTGCCGGTGATCACCAGCACCGACCGGCGCCCGTCGTTCCAGCAGCGCAGCACGAACCCGGCGAGCGCGCCGTGCGCCTCCGCCTGGGTCATGCCGTGCAGGTCGATCCGCGCCTGGATGCCCATCCGACCCTTGCGCAGCCGGTCGGACGTGCGCCGGTCGAAGCCCGGCAGGGCGGCGGCGACGAGGGCGGCCATGCTCTCCCGCCGCGGCGGCGGCGCCGCCGGGGCCGGGGCGGGGGCGGGTTCGGCGGGCGGCGGAGCCGCCACCGGTTCGACCGGTTCGGGCGGAAGCGGCGCCACGGTGCCGAGCGGCACCGCGTCGCGCATGGCGTCGCGCCAGAGCCGCAGCTCGTCTGGCGTGGGGTGGCGGTGGCGGCGCGGGCTCATGACCCGCTGGATATGGCTCAGGACGGGTCGCTGTCCACGAGGATCACGTGCAGGCGCCGCGGCCCGTGCGCGCCCATGTAGAGCGTCATCTCGATGTCCGCGGTCCGGCTCGGGCCCGTGATGAGGTTGACCGTGCGCGGCATGGCCCCGCGCTCGGCCCTGAGCCGTGCCCACCCGTCCTCGTAGGTGCCCACCACCTGCGACGCGCGGATCACGACGACGTGGGTGTCGGGCAGGAAGTTCAGCGTCGTGGGGTGCTCCGGCCCGGACAGCATCATCAGGGTCCCGGTCTCCGCCACGCCGGCGAAGGCGCCGGTCACCGACACGGCGTCGGCGGGATCGGCCCTGCCGGGGCGGACGGTGAGGATGGGGCGCCGGTCCCAGGGAATGCCGGCGAGCGAGGGCGCGATGCGTACCTCGGCCGGCAGGTTCTGCGCGGCGAGATAGGCGGCCAGCGCGTCGGGCACGGCGGCGGCGTCGGCGACCCGCTCGACCGTGCAGGCGGCCTCGGCCGCCATCTCGAGGAACAGGGCCACCTGCTCGGGATGGGGCAGCTGCGCCCGGGCGGGGATCAGGTTCGGGCGGCGGGCGGCGATGCGGGCGTCCACCGCCGCGGGATCGGCCCGCTCGCCCCGGGCGCGACGGACGAGGCCGAGGATCTGGGATCGGGCGTCGGTCATGG
>JBIJED010000529.1:0-2938 GCA_044343785.1 Azospirillales bacterium
CTTCGTCCCGGCCGGACCGGGGGGCGATCACCTGCCGGATCGAGGTCGAGGCGCCCGATGGTGCCGTGGTGATGCGCTGGACGTCGGCGATCATCATCGGGCGGCGACCGGCCGCCGTGGATTGAAGGAGACAGGACCCGTGGACAGCTATGCGATCGGCAAGGTCCGTCAGGCCCTCCAGTCCGCCAAGGGCAGCCGCACGGTGGCCCAGAAGCTTCTGATCGACTGGGCGGAGCGCGACCCGCGCCTCCTGATCGGTCTGACCCGGAACGTGCTTCCCGCCGTCGTCGGATCGGTCCTCGCGCGCGTGGGCGGTGCGGCCCCCGGGGCGCCCGCGCCGGCCCCCCGTGCGGGTCCGCCGCGGCCCGTCGCACCGGCGCCGCAGGCGACGGTCGCCAGCGCGCTCAACACCGTCATCGACCGCAACGCGCCGCGATTCGGCCTGAACGACGGCTCCGTCACGCCGCCGCCGGCGATGACGGGCGAGGGGCATTCGAACGCGCTCCGCCTGCTCGCGCGGATGCACGCGCGCAACCGGTTCGGCTGAGGGACGGTCCGGCCGCAGGGGCGCGGCCGCCCCGGTGGTCAGTTGAGGACGGTGCAGGTCCGTTCGCGGCATTCCACGCGAACGAAGGCGTCGCGCAGGTTCGGGCCGGTGCAGGCGACCTTGTAGACGATCGATCCGGTCGGGCCCGGCGTGTTGCGCAGGGTCTCGATCCGCCCCGGCGCGCAGTTCGCGTTCTTCGCCGCGTTCTTCGCCTCCGCCTCCCCCGCCAGCACGGCGGCCGGGGCAGCGAGCGACAGCGTCACGACGAGGGCCACGGCGGCGAAGGACCTGGAACGACGGGACATCGGGCGGGGCTCCGGGGCAACGAATGACGAACCATACCATCGGTCGGGTCGCGACGGAACGGACGGTCCCCCGAAAACAGGAAACCCCCGCCGCACATGCGGCGGGGGCCCGTGACGGGGTCCGGATCCCGCGGGATCCGGATGGTCATCAGCAGGAGTAGTACATCTTGAACTCGATCGGGTGCGGCATGGTCTCGAAGGCCAGCACCTCCTCCATCTTGAGGTCGACGTAGCCGTCGATCATCTCCTGGGTGAAGACGTCGCCCTTCTTCAGGAACGCGTTGTCCGCCTTCAGGGCCTCCAGCGCCTCGCGCAGCGAACCGCAGACGGTCGGGACCGCGGCCAGCTCGTCGGGCGGGAGGTCGTAGAGGTTCTTGTCCATCGCGTCGCCGGGATGGATCTTGTTCTGGATGCCGTCGAGGCCCGCCATCAGCATCGCCGCGAAGGCGAGGTAGGGGTTCGCCGCCGGGTCCGGGAAGCGGACCTCGACGCGCTTGCCCTTCGGGCTCGTCGTGTACGGGATGCGGCAGGAGGCCGAGCGGTTGCGCGCCGAATAGGCGAGCAGCACCGGCGCCTCGTAGCCCGGCACCAGACGCTTGTAGCTGTTGGTGATCGGGTTGGTGAAGGCGTTCAGGGCCTTGGCGTGCTTGATGATGCCGCCGATGTAGAACAGCGCCATCTCCGACAGGCCGGCGTAGAGCTCGCCCGCGAACAGCGGCTTGCCCGACTTCCAGATCGACTGATGGCAGTGCATGCCCGAGCCGTTGTCGCCGTAGACCGGCTTCGGCATGAAGGTCGCGGTCTTGCCGTAGGACGCCGCCACGTTGTGGACGACGTACTTGTAGAGCTGCATCGCGTCGGCGGTCTTGATCAGGGTGCCGAACTTGATGCCCAGCTCGTGCTGCGAGGCCGCCACCTCATGGTGGTGCTTCTCGACCTCGACGCCGAGTTCGGCCAGCACGCTCACCATCTCCGAGCGCAGATCCGAGCCGCTGTCGACCGGCGCCACCGGGAAGTAGCCCCCCTTCACGCCCGGCCGGTGGCCGAGGTTGCCTTCCGGATAGTCCTTGCCGGAGGTGTAGGGGCCTTCCTCGGAGGTGAACTCCACCATCGTCCGGTTCATCGAGACTTCGAACTTCACGTCGTCGAAGACGAAGAACTCGGCCTCGGGGCCGAAGTAGGCGGTGTCGCCGATGCCGGCGGACGCCATGAACTTCAGCGCCTCCTTGGCGATCGAGCGCGGGCAGCGCTTGTAGGGCTGGCCGGTCGACGGCTCGATGACGTCGCAGAAGATCGCGAGCGTCGGCTGCGCCAGGAACGGATCCATGACGGCCGTGTCGGGATCGGGCATCAGGACCATGTCGCTTTCGTTGATCGCCTTCCAGCCGGCGATCGAGGAGCCGTCGAACATGATGCCGTCGGTGAACACGTCCTCGTCGATCGTGCTGACGTGCTGCGCCGTGTGCTGCAGCTTGCCGCGCGGATCGGTGAAGCGGAGGTCGACGTACTTGACGTCGTGTTCCTTGATCAGGTCGAAGACCTTCTTTGCGTTGGACATGCCTGGCTTCCGTCACTTGCTTGGTTGATGGCGACACCCGCGCGGCGGCGCGTGGTGCTTGGGGTCGGCGACCGGGCGTGGCCCGGCCTCCGGATTTCATGCCTTCCGGATCACACGGCGTCGGCGCCGCGCTCCCCGGTGCGGATTCGGACGACCTCCTCCACCGGGGTGATGAAGATCTTCCCGTCGCCGATGCGTCCGGTGTGGGCCGCCTGCTGGATGGCCTCGATGGCGCGATCCACCATCTGGTCCTCCATCACCACCTCGATCTTCACCTTGGGAAGGAAGTCCACGACGTACTCTGCCCCACGGTAAAGCTCCGTGTGGCCCTTCTGCCGTCCGAAGCCCTTGGCCTCGGTCACGGTGATGCCCTTGATGCCGACGTCGTGCAAGGCTTCCTTCACTTCGTCCAGCTTGAACGGCTTGATGATGGCTTCGACCTTCTTCATCCGTCGCTCGCGCATGTGGGGCCCCGGGCGTTCGGCCATGGGCGGGTTCGGCGTTCGACGCATGAGCTAGCACGTGGCG
>JBIJED010000530.1:0-2934 GCA_044343785.1 Azospirillales bacterium
TCAGCAGAAGGACGACGATGGCGTAGCCGACGAGGATCTTCGTCCCGATCTTCAGACGCGACAAGGCGTGCATGGTGGCTCTCCGAACAGAATTCGGGACATCGTCCCGGCACCGATGCTCCCGCCCGCCGAACGATCCCGTGCGCATCGGAACATCATCCGACAGTCGCCTGTCTTCATTGATGATCGGTTAATCACACGACGATGGACGTTTTTCATGAATCACTCGATTAAAAACTGATGCCGGAACATCTCTTCATGATTTTGACTTCATTCGCCGAAGCATCGGTCTGAACGAAACGATGAAATCGCTGGCCAGGACGAAAACGTCGCGTCCGGCGGGCGTGTTCGCGAGGCGGACAGACCCGGCCGTGCACAGAACCCATTCAGAGGTAATCATTTCGTCATGCGATCGAATTGGAGGACATCCCGATTTCCATTGTGGGCTTTCGGGCGTGAACCGCCTGCGGACGACGCTCGACCTGGTCGAGGGCGACGGTCGAGCCGTTTCGGATCGGGAGTGGTGGTGACCCCGGCGTGATTCGAACACGCGGCCTAGCGTTTAGGAAACGCTCGCTCTATCCGGCTGAGCTACGGGGCCCCGGGCAATGAGATAGCAGGTCGGGCGCCGGGATTGAAGCCGCCACGGCCGATCGGCGGATTCCGCTCCGATCCGCCCCGTTCGTGGCACGATCCTGCGCCAGCCGCCTCTCCCGCAGGCACCTTCGCACGGAACCGCCCGGCGACCGCTGCTATCCTGCGGCGAAACCGCTCGCCAGGGAGGAACGCATGGGCCCCTATCCGCGCAACGCGCCACCGGCCGTCATCTCCGACACCAACCCGATGGGCACCGACGGGTTCGAGTTCGTGGAGTTCACCGCCCCCGACCCGGCGGCCCTGCACGCGACCTTCGCGACGCTGGGCTTCGTTCCCATCGCGCGGCACCGGTCGAAGGACGTGACCCTGTTCCGCCAGGGCGAGGTGAACTTCGTCGTCAACGCCGAGCCGGACAGCTTCGCCCAGGCCTTCGCCCGCGTTCACGGCCCGTCCGCCTGCGCCATGGCGTTCCGCGTGGTGGACGCCCGCCGGGCGTGGGAGCGCGCGGTCTCGCTGGGTGCGAAGCCGGTGGAGAGCAAGGTCGGGCCGATGGAACTCAACATCCCCGCGATCGAGGGGATCGGCGGCTCGTTCCTCTATTTCGTCGACCGGTTCGGCCCGAAGGGCTCGATCTGGGACGTCGACTTCGTTCCGTTGGAGGGCCACACGCTCGACGAACAGCCCAAGGGCGTGGGCTTCACCGTCATCGACCATCTGACCCACAACGTGTTCCGCGGCCGGATGGACGTCTGGTACGAATTCTACCATCGCCTCTTCAACTTCCGCGAGATCCGCTACTTCGACATCGAGGGCAAGCTGACGGGGCTGAAGTCCCGCGCGCTGACGAGCCCCTGCGGCAAGATCCGCATCCCGCTGAACGAGAGCGCGGGGTCGGGCGGCCGGGTCGACCAGATCGAGGAGTTCCTGAAGGCCTATAACGGCGAAGGAATCCAGCACCTGGCGCTCGGCACCGACGACATCTACGCCTCGGTCGAGACGCTGATCGCCGACGGCGCGCCGCTGATGCCGCCGCCGCCTGCGACCTACTACGAGAAGATCGACACCCGCCTGCCCGGCCACGGCGAGGACCTCGCGCGGCTGAAGCGGGACGGCATCCTGATCGACGGCGCCCCGACCGCGGACGGCGGGCGTCTGCTCCAGATCTTCACCAGGACGATGGTCGGGCCGATCTTCTTCGAGGTGATCCAGCGCAAGGGCGACGAGGGCTTCGGCGAGGGGAACTTCCGGGCGCTCTTCGAGAGCATCGAGGAGGACCAGATCCGGCGCGGCGTGCTGAAGGCCGACGCGGTGGCGTGAGGCTCGGGAACACCCCACTGGCACGCCCGCCCCCCGCGACCGATATCGTGCGCATGACGCCTCGCCGCCTGACCACGCCCGATCTCGTCCTCGCCACCCACAATCCCGGCAAGGTGCGGGAGATCGCCGATCTTCTGCGCCCCTTCGCCGTCGCGGTCACCGCCGCAGGCGACCTCGGCCTGCCGGAGCCGGACGAGACCGCCGACAGTTTCGTCGGCAACGCGGAACTGAAGGCGCTCGCCTCGGCCACCGCCTCCGGCCGCACGGCACTCGCCGACGACAGCGGGCTCGTCGTCCCGGCGCTCGGCGGGGCGCCCGGCATCTATTCCGCCCGCTGGGCCGGCCCCTCCAAGGACTTCGGCGCGGCCATGGCGCGGGTGAACGGGGAGCTGGGGACCGGGGACCGGCGGGCCTGTTTCGTCTGCGCGCTCACGCTCGCGTGGCCCGATGGACACGTGGAGACGGTCGAGGGCCGGGCGTGGGGCACGCTCGTGTGGCCCGCGCGGGGCACCCGCGGCTTCGGCTACGACCCCATGTTCCTGCCCGACGGCCACGCGCTCACCTACGGCGAGATGGACCCGGACGGGAAGCACGCGATCAGCCACCGGGCCGATGCCTTCCGCCAGCTCGTGGCGCGCTGCTTCGCGCCATGACCGATCCCGGCTTCGGGGTCTACGTCCACTGGCCCTTCTGCCTCGCGAAGTGCCCCTACTGCGACTTCAACAGCCACGTGCGCGAACGGGTCGACCACGACCGCTGGCGGACGGCGCTGGTCGCCGAGGTGGACCACCGCGCGACGCTCTCGCCGGGGCGCACCGTCACGTCGGTCTTCTTCGGCGGGGGCACGCCGTCGCTGATGGAGCCGGCGACGGTCGGCGCCGTCCTCGACCGGATCGCGCTCCGCTGGCCGGTCGCGGCGGACGTCGAGGTGACGCTGGAGGCGAACCCCACCTCGGTCGAGGCGGGCCGCTTCGCTGGCTACCGGGCGGCCGGCGTGAACCGTGTCTCGCTGGGCATCCA
>JBIJED010000531.1:0-2931 GCA_044343785.1 Azospirillales bacterium
AACCGGCCCCACGCGCGGACCGCCCGCGCCCGGTAACGGGCGTCGGCGTCGGGGGCGGGCCGGACCGGACCGTGATCGTGGCCATGGCCGTCATCGTGGGCGTGCCCGTGCCCGTTCCCATGATCGTGCCCGCACGCGGTCGAGCCGACGGTCGGGTTCAGGAGGACGGGCAGCCGCAGCTCCTCGACGTCGGAGGCGAAGCGCCGGTGCTTCGCGAAGATTCCGAAGAAGCCGGCGAAGCCGACGGTCCGGATCGACGGATCGACCGATTCGAGCGCCCGCCGGAAGACTTCCGACCGCACGTCGATGCAGAAGGCGGCCTGGAGCGCGGGGCGCTCCGCCGCCGCCGGCTCCGCCGGGCCGCCGAGGGTGGCGGCGAGGGTGCGCTGGCCGGCGCGCTCCGCCGCCTCCTGGAAGACCGCATCGGCGATCAGGTCGGCGTCGGGGACGACCGGCGCCTCGTGCGCCCGCCGGACGGCGGCCCACCGCTCGGTGATCGCCCCGGAATGGGTCGACGCGAGCGCCTCCTCCCAGGCGAGGCGGATGGCGAGCAGGTCGGTCGGCGTCGGGTCGGCGCCGCCGGCCAGTTCCGCCTTCCACTGGAGGTGCCGGGCGTACTGCGCCCAGCCGCCGAGGCCGAGGAGAAGGGCGTGCAGATAGGTGTCGAGCGCCGCCGCCGACAGCCCCAGCCGGCCGGCCGACCGGGCGAGCGCCGCGACGGGATCGTCCGGCAGGCCGTCGACGAAGGCGGCGAAGCCCGACAGGCCCTGGATCTCCGGCGTCAGGTCGTGGACGGCCCACGCCCGCCAAGCGGTCCACGCCCGCCGGCCGCCGGTCGCCGTCCACAGCGCCTGCCCCTCGTCGAACTGTGTGGCGGCCCAGGCGCCGATCCGGTCCGCGACGAGGCCCGGCCAGTCGACGCCGGTCGCCGCGGCGGCGAGGTCGGCGACGGTCGGCAGGGCCTCGCGGACCGGGGCCGGCCGCCGGGCGAGGGCCTTCAGCGCGGCGACGTCCGCCGGCCGGTCCCGGTGCGGGCAGGCGGCCAGCGCGTCTGCGAGGTCGGCGTCGGCGATGGCGCCGGTCGCGATCCGCCCGGCGTACCAGTCCCGCGGCATGGTCACGGGAACCCCGCCCACCCGGGCGAGCCGTGCGCCCGCCTCGGCCAGGGTCTCGGCCGTCTGGCCGAGGAAGGGGTTCACCGCCACCGTGGCGGCGAGCGGCCAGGCCGGCGGGATCATCCGGGCGGCCCGGTCCGCGGCGGCGGCGAGGGTCGTCGTGTCGACGGGTGCTGCGATCGATGCGGTCGTCATGGTCAGTCTCCCGGTCGGCAGGGGGTCACGAGGGCCGCCGGACGGTCCAGCCGCCCAGCATCCGGTCGACGAGCGCGTTGGCGTAGAGGCCGTTGGCGAGGTGGACCCGCAGCCCGGCGGAGGCGGGGTGGTGCGCCCAGAGCGGGAAGACCGACTGGGCCAGGGCCACCGCGCCGAAACTGGCCAGCGCCAGCACCACCAGCGCCCATTCCAGCGGGCCGGGCGCGGGCGTGGCGGGAAGCGTGCCGGCGGTCAGCCATTCGGCCCCCCGCTGGAGCGCGAAGTAGCCGATCGCCGTGGCGACCGAATAGACCGAGGTGCGCAGCGTGAGCGCCCGCGGCGCGGTGTCGGCGAGGCCCTGGGCGATCAGGTAGGCGACGCCGAGGATGAGGATGGCGCCCAGCGCGATCGCCTGTGGCGACTTCTCCGCGAAGCCGAAGCCCACGCCGATGGCCGCATAGATCGCGACCGCCAGGCCGAACGCCCGCAGCACCGCGCCCACCCCCGGCACCGCCACCGGGCCCGGCCGCCGGATCGCGGTGACGGCGTCGACCGCCGTGCCCGAGGCGAGGAAGGCATGGGCCTTGTAGAGCGAGTGCGCGACGACGTGGAGCAGCGCCAGCGGGAAGAGGGCGAGCCCGCACTGGAGGATCATGAAGCCCATCTGGGCGACCGTCGACCAGGCCAGCGACGTCTTCACCGCCGGCTGGGTCAGCATGACGAGCCCGCCGAACAGCGCGGTGAACCCGCCGACCATGACCAGCACCGCCAGCACGCCCGGCGAGAGCAGCATCACGTCGGCGAAGCGGATCAGCAGGAAGCCGCCGGCGTTGATGACGCCCGCGTGCAGCAGGGCGGAGACGGGCGTCGGCGCCTCCATCACCTCGGTCAGCCAGCCGTGGGTGGGGAACTGCGCGGACTTGAGCAGGGCGGCGAGCGCCAGGAGGACGGTCGCCGCGATGGCGGCGGCGGGTGCGGTCCCGTCCCGCGCGGCGGCGAGGATCGCGCCGATGTCGGCCGTGCCGTAGCCGACCCAAAGGAGGGCGGCCGCCCCGACGAGGGCGACGTCGCCGGCCCGGGCGAACACGGCCTTCTTGCGCGCCGCGCGGATCGCCGCGACCCGGTCGGGATAGAACAGGAGCAGCCGGTGGAGGCCGACGCCGGCGGCCACCCAGCCGAGGACCAGCTGGCCGAGGTTGCCGGCGGTGACGAGGAGCAGGACGGCGGCCAGCGTCGCGGCCATCCAGCCGACGAACGCTCCCTGCCGCGCCTCGCCGTCGAGGTAGGTGGCGGCATAGCGCAGCACGACCCAGCCGACGAAGGCGACGAGGATCGCCATCGTCGCGC
Organism: Azospirillales bacterium; assembly: GCA_044343785.1. Classification (GTDB taxonomy): domain Bacteria; phylum Pseudomonadota; class Alphaproteobacteria; order Azospirillales; family Azospirillaceae; genus CANGXM01. Next base: position 2,658 of record JBIJED010000531.1, read on the forward strand.
TCACCGCGTCGAGCCGGACGCCGATGCCGATGCCGCCGCCGCCCACCAGCAGGGCCGAGACCGGTCCGCCCTGGGCGAGGAGCCCCGCCGACACGACCGTGACGGCGAGTGCGGCGAGCGCCGCGCCCTCGGCGAGGACGAGCAGGCGTCGCGGCCGGCGACCGGGCTCCGCGCGGGACGCGAGGGCCACCAGCAGCAGGGCGGCGGGGGCGAGCAGCAGGAGGAGGGCGGGGGACACGGGCGGCCTCGCGACGGTTCGGCGACGCGGGGAGAG
>JBIJED010000532.1:0-2917 GCA_044343785.1 Azospirillales bacterium
CCCCCTCGACCGCCGCCTCGCGGCGCTCGGGCGCGTAGGTCAGCCGTCCGACGGTCACCGTCGTGGTGGCATGGATCGACGGCCGGCGCAGCAGGGCGCGCAGCCGGGCCATCAGTTCTTCCACCTCGAAGGGTTTGGCGATGTAGTCGTCGGCGCCCTGGTCCAGCCCGGTCACCACCTCGCTCACGCCCTGGAGCGCCGTGATCATCAGCACCGGCGGCGGCGGCTTCAGCCGCTGGATCAGCGGGAGCGCGGACAGCCCGTCGCCGTCCGGGAGCCGGCGGTCGAGCAGCACGGCCTGATAGCGCGTGTCCACCAGCGACGCCGCCGCGTCGGCGAGGCACGCGACGCGATCGACGAGATAGGCGCGTTTCGTCAGTGCGAGGCCGAGAGCCGCCGCGAGTTCGTCCTCGTCCTCCACCAGCAGGATCCGCACATCCGCCTCCGCCGACCACGCCCGCGTGAACATCGGAGCGGCGAGACAGGATGTGCGGAAAGGATTGCGCCAGCATTGTGACGTGGGCCGAGCGGATTCGCGCGTCGCGCGTATCGTCGCAACGTTGAAGCAACGCAGGCGTGCGAGGATTGCGCGTTTCATCTGTTGCGGAGCCGTTCGATCATGCGTTCAATCATCCTCGTGGCCTGTGGCCTCGCCCTCGTTCCCGCCGGCGCCCTCCATGCCGCGGACCGTCCGGCGCCGCAGCAGGGCTGGAGCTTCGCCCTCGGCGGCGGGTTCGGCGTCGGACCCGCCTATGAAGGCGCGAAGAAGACCGAGGTGTCGCCCGTCCCGGTCGTGGATGCCCAGTGGCGATCGGGCGACGCCTGGGGCACCACGCTCTTCGCCGGCACGAGCCAGGGCGTCGGCATCGGCTTCGGCAAAGAGGACGGGATCACCTTCGGCGCCGCGTTCACCTATTCCGACGGACGCAAGGAGAAGGACGATTCCCGCCTGCGCGGTCTCGGCGACGTCAAGGCGGGCGTCCTGGGCGGCGTCTTCATCGAGGTGCCGGTCGGGCCCGTCGGCTTCCGGATCGACACGCAGACCGATCTCACCGAAGATTCGGGAACGGTCGTGAATTTCGGCGTGGGCACGGACGTCCCCGTCACCGACGCCTTGACGCTGGGCGCGAACGTGAGCGCCGCCTGGGCGGACTCCGACCACATGGACGCCTACTTCTCGGTCAGTCCGAGGCAGGCCGCGCGGTCCCGCGCCGGCTTGAAGCGCTTCGACGCGAAGGCGGGCTTCAAGAGCGTGTCCGCCGGTGTCGATGCGACCTATGCCTTCACCCCCGCCTTGTCGCTGACCCTGTCGGCCGGGGTCACGCAGCTGATCGGGGATGCGGCGAAGAGCCCGATCTCCGAGAAGGACGTCCAGCCGACCTACTCGCTCACGCTCGTCTACACTTTTTGAGTGATCTTCCCCGGTCCGGGCGGAAACCTGTGATGCCAATTCTGCTGGTGTCCGACCCGGCCGGGTTCACACGAAAACAGAAGTGATGTGGTCGACGACCCTTCCACCGTCTTGACGTGGCGGCAAGCCGCTGCCGTCGAAGAAACCGAACCGCTCCGGGTTTGGCGGCGGCATGTCGTCCTGGGCCATTCCGCCTGACGGGCGGAATGGGTTCGGGCCCGGTCGCGCGTGTCCGCCTCGGCCGGCGGAATGCGACCGATCGGCTCGAACACGCGGCGGTTGTCGTAGCGGTCGACCCCGGGCCGGCGTCGCGAACTCGACGGCTTCGAGGGTTCGCCCCGGACCGGACCGGTGATGAGTTCGGTCCTGTAGAGGCCGATCACGGTCTCTGCAAGCGCATCATCGCCCGGGTCCGGCTTGGCCGGTCCGAGGGCAGACTACGCTGTCCCCGACGCTGCCGACGCACGGCCCGATGCCGGCCTCGACCAGTCGCTCCGTGTGGGTCGCGTCCCAGGATCCAGGCTCGGCGGTGGGGTGCGACGGGACGTCATGCGACCTCCTCTTTCCCGACCGGCACCGGCACGAGGGACGATCCGCCGTCGGCGTCCGGCTCCGTCGGCAGGTTCACGCACAGCGTCCCACCGCGCCGGGGAGGCGGACACCGCCGCCGAGCGCGCTGCCACGCGATCTTGAACCAGGCGAGGAACGCCTCGATGTCCTCCTCCCGGTACCCGAGCAGGCGGCCCATCGCCCTGTCGTCCTCGTCGGTCCACGGCTGGTCCCAGTGGGCGGACCGATCCTGAAGCGCGCGCGCCGCCTCGACCCGCCACTCCTCCCCCGGAAGGCAGTAGAAAAGGCGGCGGATCGCGTGACCGTCGGCCCTCGGCGGGGTGACGTCCTCGAACCGCAGGATGCGCCCCGCCGCGACATAGGGGGCAAATTCCCCTTCCGGGAACCAGAACGCCCCCTCGACCGCGTCGCTGAACAGGGCGAGCGGCTTGGTGCCCGCGAGCATCAGGTCGAGTTCCTTTCCCTCGTGCGGGCCGACGCCCGGTGGCGTCCGGCGCCGACGTGGGCGCGCGGCTTCGTTCACGCGACGCTCTCCCGCACGAAGCCGTCGACCAGCTTGCCGAATTCCATCGGCCGAGCTCCCAAATGCGACCGGTGAGCGGCGTTCGAACTGATGCGCCATGCTGATCGACGCTCGCCGTCGATGGGCTGACACGGGGTGTATCGAGCTGGGTTCGCCGTGCTTCTGCCGTACGATCCGCAGTCGGCTCCGACGCTTGAGGAAATGATTTTTTTGGCGTCCCGTGCGGGAGTCGAACCCGCGTTACCGCCGTGAGAGGGCGGTGTCCTGGGCCTCTAGACGAACGGGACGAAGCCGGGAAGCGGCGGTATAGCTTCTGCCGCTTCCGGCCGCAAGGTCTTTCGCGCGTCAGGCGGCGTGGCGTCGCGCCTCCGCGACGAAGGCGTCGACCGAGGCCGCGGGCGTGTCGAAGGCGG
>JBIJED010000577.1:0-2590 GCA_044343785.1 Azospirillales bacterium
GCAAGCCGGGCCCGGCCCACGCCGCCCGGATCAGGCGGCGTTGCGGCTGCGGAACCGGCCGCCGAGGCGGTACTTGTCCATGTAGGTGGGCAGGATGGCCTCGACCGTCGTCGGCGTGATGCCGAGCGCCGCGAGCCCGTCCCCGCCGTCCGCGACCACGTTGTCGCGCTTGAGGAGTTCCACCTGGTCCGCCGTGATCGGCGGGGCGGGCAGCGGGAGCGCCTGGAAGATCTTCCCCAGCCTCTCGGCGATGCCCCATGGAATGGGGACGAGCGCCCGGCGGCGGCCCGTCTCGGTCATCATCAGCTCCAGCAGTTCGCGGAAGCTGTAGGTGCGGGGACCGCCGAGCTCATAGGTTTTCCCGCGGGTCGAGGGATCGGCGATGGCGGCCATGACGGCCGAGGCCACGTCGCCGACATAGACCGGCTGGAACCGCGTGGCACCGCCGCCGATCAGCGGGAGGGCCGGGGCGAGGAGCGACATGGACGCGAAGCGGTTGAAGAAACCGTCGTCGGGGCCGAAGACGATCGAGGGACGCAGGATCGTGGCGTCCGGGAACGCCGCCCGCACCGCCTCCTCCCCCGCGGCCTTGCTGCGCGCGTAGGCCGAGGGCGACGCCGCGTCGGCGCCGATGGCCGAGACCTGAACGAACCGGCCGACGTGCGCGTCGGCCGCCGCCCGGGCGATGCGCCCGGGTGCTTCGCCCTGCACCCGGTCGAAGTCACCGTGGAGGATGCCGATCAGGTTGACGACGACGTCGGCACCGCCGACCGCGGCCGCCAGGCTCAGATCGTCGCCGAGGTTCGTGACGATCGGCACGATCTGGCCGACGTTCCCGGCGGACTTCAGGAACAGGGCCTTGGACGGATGCCGCGAGGCGACGCGGACGATGGCGCCGGTCCGGGCGAGCCGCCGCACGACGTAGCGTCCGATGAAGCCGGTGCCGCCGAACACCGTCGCCGTCGTGTAGCCGTTCGCCATGACCGTTCGACCCTTCGCCCCACCGGGAATCCCGCGTGCTTATAGCGGAACCGGCCCGGACGGCATAGGGCCGCCGCGCCGCACCGGGACGCACGATCCCGGTTGACAGCCGGGAGGCGTATGGCTATTTCAGCGCCTCCACCGTGCCCAGGTGGCGGAATTGGTAGACGCGCAGGTTTCAGGTACCTGTGGTAGAGATACCGTGGAAGTTCGAGTCTTCTCCTGGGCACCACGCGCTCGCCGGATATCCCGACGGCGGCGCTCCCGGGGCCCGGCGCGGGTCCCGACGTCCCGACGAGCGCCGTAGCCCTTGCCGATCGACCTTCACGAAGGCGACCTTCCCGACGGCCTGGACCTCGGCCCCGTCGTCGCCATCGACACCGAGACCATGGGTCTCAATCCCGTCCGCGACCGTCTCTGCGTCGTCCAGCTCTCGGCCGGCGACGGGAACTGCCATATCGTCCAGTTCCGCAAGGGTGTCTATTCCGCCCCGAACCTGACGCGCATGCTGGGTGACCCGGGCACGCTGAAGCTCTTCCACTTCGCCCGGTTCGACGTCGCGGTCCTGCGCGCCTATCTGGGCGTGCTCCCGACGCCGGTCTACTGCACCAAGATCGCCTCGCGCCTCGCGCGGACCTTCACCGACCGGCACGGGCTGAAGGACCTCTGCAAGGACCTGATCGGCGTCGACATGTCCAAGCAGCAGCAGTCCTCCGACTGGGGGGCCGACGAGCTGACGGCCGACCAGCTGCGCTACGCCGCCTCGGACGTGCTCCACCTCCACCAGATGAAGGCGCGGCTCGACGAGATGCTGGCGCGCGAGGGGCGAACGGCGCTCGCCCGGGCCTGCTTCGACTTCCTGCCGGCGCGCGCGTCGCTCGACCTCGGCGGCTGGGACGACCTCGACATCTTCGCGCATTGAGGGGCCGGCCGGCGCGCGCCCGCATTTGCGCCTGCGGCTCCCTTGCCCCACATTGTGGTCATGACGACGTCGACTGCCCCCGTGCCGCGCCCCGCGCCCCTTCCCGACGACCTCGGTGTTGCCCGCCGTGTCCTGGGCCAGGAGGCGGCCGCGCTGTCCGCGCTGGCCGACGGGCTGGGCGGGGAGTTTCCCCGCGCCGTCGACGTGCTGGCGACCGCGACGGGCCGCGTCGTCGTGACCGGCATGGGCAAGAGCGGGCACGTCGCGCGCAAGATCGCCGCGACGCTGGCGTCGACCGGCACGCCCGCGCTCTTCGTGCATCCGGCGGAGGCGAGCCACGGCGACCTCGGCATGATCACCCGCGGCGACGCGGTGATCGCGCTCTCCAATTCCGGCGACACGCCCGAACTCGCGGCCGTCCTCACCTATTGCCGCCGGTTCCGCATCCCGCTCGTGGCCATGACCAGTCGGTCGGCGTCGGCGCTGGCCGAACAGGCCGACCTCGTCCTCCTCCTTCCCGACGTGGGGGAGGCGTGCCCCCTCGGCCTCGCCCCCACCACCTCCACGACGATGATGCTGGCGCTGGGCGACGCTCTGGCCGTTTCGCTGCTCGAGCGGCGCGGCTTTTCCGCCGGCGACTTCCGCGTCTTCCACCCCGGCGGCAAGCTGGGCGCCCGCCTGCTGAAG
>JBIJED010000533.1:0-2909 GCA_044343785.1 Azospirillales bacterium
CGGCCGTCTGCCTGTTCCTGATCTTCGCCACCATCCTCGCCCAGGTGGTCGGCAGTGCTGCGGGCATCTACATCCGCGGCACCGACGCCTACGCCGGCTATCTGATGGCGGGCGCCTCGTTCTTCGCGCTCGCCCACACGCTGACGCGGGGCGAGCACATCCGGGTGACGCTCGTCCTCGACCGGTTCCGCGGCGGCGCCCGCAGGGCGCTCGAGGTCTGGTGCCACGTCGCGGCGATCGTGCTGGCGGCGGCCTTCGCATGGTTCGCCTGGGACATGGTCTGGTGGAGCTGGGCCTACACCGACATCTCGGCCGCCGAGGACCGGACGCCGCTGTGGATCCCGCAGCTGTCGATGGCGATCGGCACGACGGTCCTGACCGTCGCCTTCGTCGACGGGCTGGTGGGCGTGCTGACGGGCCGCGTCGTCGCCAGGGCCGGCGACGAGCCGGCGCACGTGGAGTGAGGGTGGGATGGAATCGCTCGCGATCGCCTGGCTGCTGATCGTCGCCCTCCTCGTCATCCTCGGCTCGGGGCTCTGGATCGGCCTGTCGCTGCTGGCCGTCGGCTGGATCGCGATGGAGCTGTTCACGAGCCGCCCCGCCGGCATGGCGATGGTCACGACGATCTGGGGCGCCAGCTCGTCCTGGACCCTGACCGCGCTGCCCATGTTCATCTGGATGGGCGAGATCCTGTTCCGGACCCGGCTGTCGTCGGACATGTTCCACGGCCTCGCCCCCTGGATGACGCGGGTGCCCGGGCGGCTCCTGCACACCAACGTCGTGGGCTGCGCCATCTTCGCCGCGGTCAGCGGATCGTCGGCGGCCACCTGCGCCACGATCGGCAAGATGACGATCCCGGAACTGCGCCGGCGCGGCTATCCCGAGGGGATGATCGTCGGCACGCTGGCCGGGGCGGGCACGCTCGGCCTCCTGATCCCGCCGTCGCTGATCATGATCGTCTACGGCGTGGCGGCGAACGTCTCGCTGGCCCAGCTGTTCATCGCCGGCATCTTCCCCGGCATCATGCTGGCGGCGCTGTTCAGCGGCTACATCGTCGTCTGGGCGCTCCTCGACAAGGGCAAGGTGCCCGACGAGGGCGCGCGTCCGTCGCTGCGGGAGAAGCTGGCCGCCTCGCGCTCCCTCATCCCGGTCGTCCTGCTGATCGCGGGCGTGCTCGGCTCGATCTATTCCGGCCTCGCCACCGCGACCGAGGCGGCGGCCGTCGGCGTGCTCGGCGCCATCCTCCTGTCGCTGGCGCAGGGAAGCCTCACCTGGGCGACGTTCCGGGAGAGCCTGCTGGGCGCCACGCGCCTCTCCTGCATGATCGCGCTGATCCTCGCCGGGGCCGCGTTCCTGACGCTGGCGATGGGCTTCACCGGCCTGCCGCGCGGGCTGGCGGAATGGATCGACCGGCTGGACCTGTCGCCCGCCATGCTGATCCTTCTCCTCACGATCTTCTACGTGATCCTCGGCTGCTTCCTCGACGGCATCTCGATGGTGGTCCTGACCATGGCCGTCGTGCTGCCCACGATCGAGCGCGCGGGCCTCGACCTCGTCTGGTTCGGGATCTTCATCGTGCTGGTGGTGGAGATGGCGCAGATCACGCCGCCGGTCGGCTTCAACCTCTTCGTCCTCCAGGGGATGACCGGCCACCAGATCACCTACATCGCCAAGGTGACGTTCCCGCTGTTCCTTCTGATGTGCGTCGCCGTGATCCTGATCTACGTCTTCCCGGAGATCGCCGTCTGGCTTCCGCGCCAGATGATGGGATCGTGACCGGCGGCCGGCGGCGCGACGCGGGCGGCGGCGCGGGCCTCGACCGCATCGACCGCCGCATCCTCGAGATCCTGGCGACCGACGGGCGCATCACAAACCAGGCCCTGTCCGAGGCGGTGGGCCTGTCGGCGCGCCCGACGCTGGAGCGGGTGCGGCGGCTGGAGGCGCTGGGGATCATCCAGGGCTATGCCGCGCGGATCGACCCGGCGCTGACCGGGCACGACGTCATCGCGCTCGCGGCCGTCTTCATGCGCGATCCCGCCGCGGGCGCGCACCGGCGGGCCGAGCGCGCGCTGGCCGCCCACCCCGCGGCGGTGGAGGTGACGGTGGTGTCGGGGGAGCCCGATTACCTCGTCCGCTTCGTTGCCCCCACGCTCGCCGCCTACGAGGCGATCGTCTCCGAGCTGCTGGGGGACCCGGCACTCGGCATCGGGCGGATCCAGACGACGTTCGTGCTGCGCACGCTGAAGCGGTTCGAGGGATATCCGCCGGGGGGGTGAGGCCCCCCCCGTCCCCCGTCCCCCGTCCCCCGTCCCCCGTCCCCCGTCCCCCCCGCCCCCTCCCCCCGCCCCCTCCCCGCGTGCCCGTCCGCGTTGTCCTGCGTCCCGCCGTCGGCTAGGGTCGCGACCCCACGCCCGACGAGGTCATCCGAGGTTCCCATGCCCGCCTATCGCTCCCGCACCACCACCCACGGCCGCAACATGGCGGGGGCCCGGGGGCTCTGGCGGGCGACGGGCATGAAGGACGGCGACTTCGGCAAGCCCATCGTCGCCGTCGTCAACTCCTTCACCCAGTTCGTGCCGGGCCACGTCCACCTGAAGGACCTGGGCCAGTTGGTCGCGCGCGAGATCGAGGCGGCCGGCGGCGTGGCGAAGGAGTTCAACACCATCGCGGTCGACGACGGCATCGCGATGGGCCACGACGGGATGCTCTATTCGCTCCCCTCCCGCGACCTGATCGCCGACAGCGTCGAATACATGGTCAACGCGCACTGCGCCGACGCCATGGTCTGCATCTCCAACTGCGACAAGATCACGCCCGGCATGCTGATGGCCGCGATGCGGATCAACATCCCCGTCGTCTTCGTCTCGGGCGGGCCGATGGAGGCGGGCAAGGTCGTCCTGAACGGCAAG
>JBIJED010000049.1:0-10290 GCA_044343785.1 Azospirillales bacterium
TCGGCATGCCGGGCGGCATCGCGGCGGGCCAGGCATGGGAATGCGAGCCGATGGTCGACCTGGCCGAGTACCACCGCGCGAAGACCGGCGTGCTGTTCGCGGCCGCGGCGATGGCGGGTGCCGCGGCGGCCGGGCACGAGCCGGCCCCCTGGCGCATCTTCGGCGCGCGGCTGGGCGAGGCGTTCCAGGTGGCCGACGACATCCGCGACGCCGCCTGCACCGCGGCCGAGATCGGCAAGCCCGTCGGACAGGACGCGACGCTGGGCCGACGGTCGGCGGTGCTCGACCTCGGCATGGCCGGCGCGCTCGACCGGCTGGACCGGCTGATCGAGGAGGCGTTGGCGTCCGTTCCGGCCTGCCCGGGTGCGGCGGAACTGAAGGCCATCGTGCGCAAGCAGGCCCGCGGCTTCCTTCCCAAGGAACTCGCCCGCGAAGCGGCATGACGGCCGGCGACCTCGGCCGCACGGTCGGGCCGGGCGGCATGTCGTTCCTCGACCGCATCCGCGACCGCGTCGACCGGCTGCAGGCGAGCCCGCGCTTCCGCGAATGGGCGACGGCGTTCCCCCTGACCCGGCCGCTCGCGCGGCGGCGTGCGCGCCAGCTCTTCGACCTGTGCGCCGGCTTCGTCTATTCGCAGGTGCTGCTCGCCTGCGTGCGCGTCCGGCTGTTCGACGTGCTGGCCGAGGGGCCGCGCACGGCCGACGACCTCGCCCCCCGTCTCGGCCTGCCGCCGGAGGGTGCGGACCGTCTGCTCCGCGCAGCGGCAGCACTCCGCCTCGTCGCCCCGCGCGGCGGCGGGCGCTGGGGCCTCGGGCCGCTGGGCGCGCCGCTGGTCGGCGACGCCGGGATCGCGGCGATGGTCGAGCACCATGCGATGCTCTACGCCGATCTGGCCGACCCGCTTGCGCTCCTGCGCGACCCGGCGCTGCCGACACGGCTGTCGGGCTACTGGCCCTACGCGGAGTCGGCCCGCCCGGCCGACCTGCCCGCCGATGCCGTCGCGGCCTACAGCCGGCTGATGGCGGCGTCCCAGCCGATGGTGGCCGCGGAGGCTGTCGCCGCCTATCCCTTCGCCCGCCACCGGCACGTCGTGGACGTGGGCGGGGGCGAGGGCGCGTTCCTGGAGGCGGTCGCTCGCGCCGCCCCGCGGCTGCGGCTGACCCTCTTCGATCTGCCGCCGGTGGCCGAGCGGGCGCGACTCCGGTTCGAAGGGGCCGGACTGTCCGACCGCGCCCGGGTCGTCGGCGGCGACTTCCACACCGACCCGCTGCCGGCGTGCGCCGACCTCATGACCTTCGTCCGCGTGCTCCACGACCACGACGACGGGCCGGTGCTGGCGCTGCTGCGCGCGGCGCGGCGCGCGCTGCCCGAAGACGGGACGCTGCTGATCGTCGAGCCCATGGCCGGCGTGCCGGGGGCGGAGGCGATGGGGGACGCGTACTTCGGATTCTACCTCCTCGCCATGCGCCGCGGACGGCCGCGGACGCCGGACGAACTCGCGGACCTCGTTCGCCGCGCGGGCTTCGCGGAGGTGCGTCCGCTCGCGACGCGCACCCCGATGCTGGCCGGGCTGCTGGTCGCCCGTGGCCGGAGCGATTCCGAACTGCCCGCTGTGTAGTCACATTGACGTAAACTTGTGTTGACACTCGGGACTGTCGCCTTAACATGACAGTGGGTTCGCGGATCGGAACCCCACAGACCCATCGGGGAGCCATGGACACCCTGGCCGTCGTTCTCGAAGAGCCGCAGAGGCTGGCGTTGCGCAGGTTGGACCTCGCGCTGCCCACGGACGACGACATCGTCGTGGACGTCGAGTGGAGCGGGATCTCCACCGGCACCGAGCGTCTGCTCTGGTCCGGCCGGATGCCTCCGTTCCCCGGAATGGGCTATCCGCTGGTCCCCGGCTATGAGACGGTCGGCCGGGTGGTCGAGGCCGGACGGCGCTCCGGCCGCCAGGTCGGCGAGCGTGTCTTCGTCCCCGGCTCCCGCGGCTTCTCCACCGTCCGCGGCCTCTTCGGCGGCGCCGCCGCCCGCATCGTCGCCTCCGGCGCCCGCGTCCTCCCGGTCGAGGACCAGCTCGGCGACAGCGCGATCCTCCTGGCCCTCGCCGCGACCGCCTACCACGCGATCGCCGCCGGCACGCGGCCGGACCTGATCGTCGGCCACGGCGTGCTCGGCCGCCTGCTCGCCCGGATCGCGCTCGCCTGCGGCAGCGGCCCCCTCACGGTGTGGGAGCGGAACGCCGCGCGGCGCGACGGGGCCTCGGGCTACACGGTCGTCGATCCCGACGCCGATCCGCGCACCGACTACCGCTCCATCTACGACGTCAGCGGCGATCCCGACCTCCTCGACACGCTGGTCGGACGCATCCGCCGCGGCGGGGAGATCGTGCTGGCCGGCTTCTACGCCGAGCCACTGTCCTTCGCCTTCCCGCCCGCCTTCATGCGCGAGATGCGGCTGCGCATCGCGGCGGAGTGGCTGGAAAGCGACCTCGTCTGCGTCCGCGACATGGTCGAGACCGGCCTTCTGTCGCTGGACGGCCTGATCACCCACCGACACGGCGCGCACGACGCGGACCGGGCCTACCGGACCGCGTTCGGCGATCCCGCGTGCCTGAAGATGATCCTGGACTGGAGGAACTGCCAATGACGGTGGTGATGCGCAAGGCCGACCAGGTCCGCCCGGAACCGACCGCCCAGGAGACGATGCGCGACGGGCTGCGGCACGAGGCGTCGCAGGAGCCGGATCCCGTCCACACGGGGCCGGTGAAGAAGGAGACGCAGATCATCGCGATCTACGGCAAGGGGGGCATCGGCAAGAGCTTCACCCTCGCCAACCTCAGCTACATGATGGCGCAGCAGGGCAAGAAGGTCCTGCTGATCGGCTGCGATCCCAAGAGCGACACCACCTCCCTGCTGTTCGGCGGCAAGGCCTGCCCGACCATCATCGAGACCTCGACCCGCAGAAAGCTGGCGGGCGAGCAGGTCGCGATCGGCGACGTCTGCTTCAAGCGCGACGGCGTCTACGCGATGGAGCTCGGCGGTCCCGAGGTCGGCCGCGGCTGCGGCGGACGCGGCATCATCCACGGCTTCGAGACGCTGGAGAAGCTGGGCTTCCACGACTGGGGCTTCGACTTCGTCCTCCTCGACTTCCTGGGCGACGTGGTGTGCGGCGGCTTCGGCCTGCCGATCGCCCGCGACATGTGCCAGAAGGTCATCGTCGTCGGCTCGAACGACCTCCAGTCGCTCTACGTCGCCAACAACGTCTGCTCGGCGGTCGAATACTTCCGCAAGCTGGGCGGCAACGTCGGCGTGGCCGGCATGGTCATCAACAAGGACGACGGCACCGGCGAGGCCCAGGCCTTCACCGAGGCGGTCGGCATCCCGGTCCTCGCCGCCATCCCGGCCGACGACGACATCCGCCGCAAGTCCGCCAATTACGAGATCATCGGCACGCCGGCGAGCCCATGGGGCGCGCTGTTCGCCGAGCTGGCGCAGAACGTCGCCGACGCGCCCCCGCAGCACCCGACGCCGCTGTCCCAGGACGGCCTCCTCGGCCTGTTCAAGGGCGACGCGGTCGGCCGCGGCGTGACGCTTGTGCCGGCCACGATGGAGGACATGTGCGGTCGCGCGATCGTCGAAAAGCCCTCCCTCGAAGTCGTCTACGACACGGTCTGAGCGGGAACGGAACGCACGCCATGACCGACGATCCCGCCCCCCGCAACGAACCCTCGGACGCCCCCGCGACCGTCGCGGCCGACGGCCACGGCTGCCACTCGCGCGAGGAGATGCGGTCGGCCGCCACGAAGGCCGGCGCCGGCGAGATCATGGCCCGCTACGCGGCCGACTATCCGATGGGCCCGCACGACCAGCCACAGAGCATGTGCCCCGCGTTCGGGTCGCTCCGGGTGGGCCTCCGGATGCGTCGCACGGCCACCGTGCTGTCGGGCTCGGCCTGCTGCGTCTACGGCCTGACCTTCACCTCGCACTTCTACGGGGCGAAGCGGTCGGTCGGCTACGTGCCCTTCAACTCGGAGACGCTGGTCACCGGCAAGCTGTTCGAGGACATCCGCGAGGCGGTCTTCAAGCTGGCCGACCCGGCCAAGGTCGACACGGTCGTCGTCACCAACCTCTGCGTCCCCACCGCCTCGGGCGTGCCGCTGAAGCTCCTGCCCAAGGAGATCGACGGCGTCCGCATCATCGGCATCGACGTACCGGGCTTCGGCGTGCCGACGCACGCGGAGGCGAAGGACGTGCTGGCCGGCGCGATGCTGAACTACGCCCGCCTCGAGGCCGAGCAGGGCCCCGTGCAGGCCCCGCGGGAGGGTCGGCGCGACCTGCCGACGATCACGCTGCTCGGCGAGATGTTCCCGGCCGATCCGGTGGGCATCGGCGCGATGCTGGAGCCGATGGGCCTCGCCGCCGGGCCGGTCGTCCCGACCCGGGAATGGCGGGAACTCTATTCCGCCCTCGACTGCGCCGCGGTCGCGGCGATCCACCCCTTCTACACCGCGTCCGTGCGGGAGTTCGAGGCGGCCGGCCGGCCTGTCGTCGGCTCCGCCCCGGTGGGCCGCGACGGCACCGCCGCCTGGCTCGCGGCCATCGGCGAGGCGTGCGGCATCGCCGCCGACAAGGTCGCCGCCGCGCAGAACCGCTTCCTGCCCGCGATCGGCGGGGCGCTGGCCGGAAAGCCCGTCCGCGGCACGATCACGGTGTCGGGCTACGAGGGATCGGAGCTTCTGGTCGCCCGCCTGCTGATCGAGAGCGGGGCCGACGTGCCCTACGTCGGGACCGCCTGCCCGCGCACCCGCTGGTCGGACGCCGACCGGGAGTGGCTGGAGGCGAAGGGCGTGCACGTCCAGTTCCGCGCCTCGCTGGAACAGGACCTCGCGGCGATGACGCACGTGCGGCCCGACCTGGCGATCGGCACGACGCCGGTCGTACAGAAGGCGAAGGAGATGGCGATCCCCGCCCTCTACTTCACGAACCTCATCTCGGCCCGGCCGCTGATGGGCCCCGCGGGCGCCGGGTCGCTGGCCCAGGTCGTCAACGCGGCCATCGGCAACAAGGGCCGCTTCGACACGATGCGCGACTTCTTCGAGGGCGTCGGCACCGGGCACGCCGCCGGCGTGTGGGAGGACGTCCCCCGCGACCGGCCCGAGTTCCGCAAGCGCAACCTCGCCCTCACGGCGATGGCGAAGAAGAAGCAGGTCAAGGACTCGATCACGGAGGACGCGCCGTGCTGATCCAGGATCACGACCGCGCGGGCGGCTACTGGGGCGCCGTCTACGTCTTCTCCGCCATCAAGGGGCTGCAGGTCATCATCGACGGTCCGGTGGGCTGCGAGAACCTGCCGGTGACGGCGGTCCTCCACTACACCGACGGGCTTCCGCCGCACGAGCTGCCGGTCGTCGTGACCGGCCTCGGCGAGGAGGAGCTGGGTCAGCACGGGACCGAGCGGGCGATGGCCCGTGCCCACAGGACCCTCGACCCCGGCCTCCCGAGCGTGGTGGTCACCGGCTCGATCGCCGAGATGATCGGCGGCGGCGTGACGCCCGAGGGAACGGGCATCCAGCGCTTCCTGCCGCGCACGATCGACGAGGACCAGTGGCAGTCGGCCAACCGCGCCATGGCGTGGCTCTGGTCCGAACACGGGGCCAAGCGCGGGCAGATGCCCAAGCCCACCCCCCGCAAGGAGGGGGCGAAGCCGCGGGTCAACATCATCGGCCCCTGCTACGGCACCTTCAACATGCCGTCGGACCTGCACGAGATCCGGCGCGTGGTGGAAGGCATCGGCGCCGAGATCAACATGGTCTTCCCGCTGGGGAGCCATCTGGCCGACGTGCCGCGCCTCGTCGACGCGGACGTCAACGTCTGCCTCTACCGCGAGTTCGGCCGCCTGCTGTGCGAGGCGCTGGACAAGCCGTATCTGCAGGCGCCGATCGGCGTGCACTCCACGACCAAGTTCCTGCGCACGCTGGGCGAGATGCTCGGGCTCGACCCCGAGCCCTTCATCGAGCGCGAGAAGCACACGACGCTGAAGCCCGTCTGGGACCTGTGGCGCTCGGTCACCCAGGACTTCTTCGGCACAGCCAGCTTCGCGATCGTCGCGAACGAGACCTATACCCGCGGCGTCCGGCATTTCCTCGAGGACGAGATGGGCCTGCCCTGCACCTTCGCGATCGCGCGGAAGGCGGGGGAGAAGCCGGACAACGACGCGGTGATGGAGGCGATCGCCAAGACGCCGCCGCTCGTGCTGTTCGGCAGCTTCAACGAGCGCATGTACGTGGCCGAGGCCGGCGGGCGGTCGATGTTCATCCCCGCATCCTTCCCCGGCGCCATCATCCGCCGGCACGTCGGCACGCCCTTCATGGGCTATTCGGGCGCGACCTACCTGATCCAGGAGGTCTGCAACGCGCTCTTCGACGCGCTCTTCAACATCCTGCCGCTCGCGAAGACCCTCGACCAGGTGGAGGCGACGCCCGCGCGGCTGTTGCCGGCCCTGCCCTGGGACGACGCGGCGCGGCGGGTGCTCGACGAGCTGGTCGAGAACGAACCCGTGCTGGTGCGCATCTCCGCCGCCAAGCGCCTGCGCGACGCCGCGGAGCGCGCCGCACGCGCGGCCGGCGAGGAGCGCGTCACGGCATCGAGGGTGGCCGGGTTCGCCCAGGCCGCGGCCGAGGGGCGCGCCGCATGACGCGCGCCGGCCGACCCTTTTCCCGTCGCATCCGCCCCACCGGTTCGGGGCGGCTCACCCATCGTGACGGTCTCCGTCACGGTCGTGGCCGCAGGGGTTCGCGGCCACGTCGACCGCAAGGTCAAATCACCAGGAGGTAACAATGGCAGAGAACAAGTCGACACTATCCGGCTTGACGCCGGGGGAAGCGCAGGAATTCCACGCGCTTTTCATGCAGAGCACGATCGCCTACGTGCTGGTAGCCGTGGTCGCCCACATCCTCGTCTGGCTGTGGCGCCCCTGGTTCCCTGGTCCGAAGGGGTACGCGGCGCTCGAGAGCACCGTGACCACCATCACGTCAATGCTGGCCTGAGGAGGGGACCATGTGGAGACTTTGGCTTCTGTTCGATCCCCGCCGTGCGCTCGTGGGCATGACCCTGTTCCTCGCAGGGCTCGCGTTCACGATCCACTTCATCATGCTCAGCACCGACCGGTTCAACTGGATCGAGGGGCCGCGTCCGGCCGTCGCGATCCAGAATTCGGCCGTCCCGCCGAGCCGGTAAGCGGAGGGCGTCGACGCCCGGCCTCGTCGCCGCTTGCGGCACGGGGTCGGGCGCCGTCCCCCCCATCACTCCAGCCGGCACCTCCGGGTGCCGGCCGCAGTCACCGGGCCGCCTGACACGGGAGATCCGACGATGGCCATGCTCAGTTTTGAAAAAAAATACCGCGTCCGTGGCGGGACGCTGATCGGGGGCGACCTTTTCGACTTCTGGGTCGGGCCGTTCTACGTCGGCTTCTTCGGTGTCACGACGCTGTTCTTCTCGATCCTCGGCACCGCGCTCATCATGTACGGCGCGTCGCTGGGACCGACCTGGAATCCGTGGACGATCAACATCGCCCCGCCCGACATCAAGTACGGTCTGGGGCTCGCGCCCCTGAAAGAGGGCGGCCTGTGGCAGATCATCACGATCTGCGCGATCGGCGCCTTCGCCTCGTGGACTCTCCGGCAGGTGGAGATCTCGCGCAAGCTCGGCATGGCCTATCACGTGCCGTTCGCCTATTCCGTCGCCGTCTTCGCCTATGTGACGCTGGTCGTCATCCGCCCGGTGCTGCTGGGCGCATGGGGGCACGGCTTTCCCTACGGCATCTTCAGTCACCTCGACTGGGTTTCGAACGTCGGCTACCAGTACCTGCACTTCCACTACAACCCGGCGCACATGATCGCGGTGACGTTCTTCTTCACCACGACATTGGCGCTTTCGCTGCACGGTGCACTGGTGCTTTCCGCCGCCAACCCTGCACCGGGCGAGACCGTGAAGACGTCGGACCACGAGAACGCCTTCTTCCGCGACACGATCGGATACTCGATCGGCACGCTGGGCATCCACCGCCTCGGCCTGTTCCTGGCACTCTCAGCCGGGTTCTGGAGCGCGGTGTGCATCGTCATCAGCGGCCCGTTCTGGACCCGTGGCTGGCCGGAATGGTGGGGCTGGTGGCTCGACCTCCCGATCTGGGGCTGAGGAGGCTGCCATGGCTGAATATCAGAACATCTTCACCCAGGTTCAGGTGCGCGGTCCCGTCCACGACGGGATCCCGCTTCCCAAGGGCTTCTGGGACCGAGTGGGCAAGCCCGGCTTCTCCTACTACGCCGGCCTGGTCGGCGACGCGCAGATCGGCCCGATCTATCTGGGCTGGTTCGGCGTGGCGTCGCTGTTCTTCGGCTTCCTCGCGTTCGAGATCATCGGGTTCAACATGTGGGCCTCGGTGAACTGGAACGTGGTGGAGTTCATCCGCCAGCTGCCGTGGCTGGCGCTGGAGCCGCCGCCGCCGGCCTACGGGCTCAAGATCCCGCCGCTCAACCAGGGCGGCTGGTGGCTGATGGCGGGCTTCTTCCTGACCATCTCGATCATCCTCTGGTGGATCCGGACCTACCGGCGCGCCCGCGCGCTCGGCCTGGGCACCCACGTGGCCTGGGCGTTCGCCGCGGCCATCTGGCTCTATCTCGTGCTCGGCTTCATCCGGCCGCTCCTCATGGGGAGCTGGGGCGAGGCGGTGCCCTTCGGCATCTTCCCGCACCTCGACTGGACCGCGGCCTTCTCGATCCGGTACGGGAACCTCTTCTACAACCCGTTCCACGCGCTCTCGATCGTCTTCCTCTACGGCTCGACGCTGCTGTTCGCCATGCACGGCGCCACCGTGCTCGCGACCGGCCGCTACAACAGCGAGCGCGAGGTGGAGCAGATCACCGACCGCGGCACCGCGTTCGAGCGCGGCGCCCTGTTCTGGCGCTGGACGATGGGCTTCAACGCGACGGCCGAATCGATCCATCGCTGGGCCTGGTGGTTCGCCGTGCTCTGCCCGCTGACGGGCGGCATCGGCATCCTCCTGACCGGCACGGCCGTCGACAACTGGTATCTCTGGGCCATCAAGCACGGGTTCGCCCCGTCCTACCCGGCGGTGTGGGCGCCCGTCGCCGACCCCGCCCTGACGCTGGGGGTGCCGCGATGATCTTCACACCGCGTCTGGTCATCGCCACCGCCGCCGTCTTCGCGGTCGTGGCGTTCGTCGGGCTCCTGTTCACCTTCGAGCGTCCGGGGGCGATCGTCTCGCAGACGGGCTACCGCGGCGTGGCGATGGAGCAGAACTACAATCCCCGCATGCTGGTCGCCCAGCAGGCCCGCAACCAGCCGCCCGAGCCGATCGAGAAGGTCGAGCCGGACGGCCAGAAGGCCTCGGAGGTCTATCAGAACGTCCAGGTCCTGGGCGATCTCACCGAGGTCGAGTTCCTGCGCACCATGACGGCGATCACCGCCTGGGTGTCGCCGGAAGGCGGCTGCGCCTACTGCCACGCCGAGGGGGAGGAGCTGTCGTCCGACAGCCTCTACACCAAGGTCGTGGCGCGGCGGATGCTGCAGATGACGCGCGAGGTGAACACCACCTGGCAGAGCCACGTGGCCCAGACCGGCGTCACCTGCTGGACCTGCCACCGGGGCCTGCCCGTCCCGGAGGAGATCTGGTTCGAGGATCCGGGCCGCCGCAGCGCCTCCAAGGGGCTGATCGGCGATCCGGCCGGGCAGAACGCGGCCGCCCCGGCGGTCGGGCTCACCTCGCTGCCCAACGATCCGTTCACCGCGTTCCTGGTGGGCGGCAAGGACGCCCCGATCCGCAACATAAGCCAGACCGCCCTGCCGACCGACCGGAACACCACCTCGATCAAGCAGGCGGAATGGACGTACGGGCTGATGATCCACATGTCGGAAGGGCTCGGCGTCAACTGCACCTACTGCCACAACAGCCGCGCCTTCGCCTCGTGGGAGCAGAGCCCCCCGCAGCGGGTGACGGCCTGGCATGGCATCCGGATGGTGCAGGCGCTCAACGCCGGATTCCTCGATCCGCTGCGGCCCACCTATCCGGCAAGCCGCCTCGGGCCGACCGGCGACGCGCCCAAGGCGAACTGCGCGACGTGCCACCAGGGGGCCTACAAGCCGCTCTACGGCGCACCGCTCGCGAAGGACCACCCGGAACTGACGGTCCCGAACCCCCAGGGGCAGGGTCCGCAGCCGTTCCGGTCCTCCGCCTCGCGGTGAACCCTCCACCCCCCGCCCTCCGCACGGA
>JBIJED010000050.1:0-10253 GCA_044343785.1 Azospirillales bacterium
GGCGGCGAACGACAGGCCGAGCGCCATCAGCGTCACCTGCGCCACCTCCATCCACTCGATCTTGGCCGGCAGGCGGGAGAGGAAATAGATCTCGGCCGAGAACAGCTCGGTCCCCGTGAGCGCCTGGAGCGCCTGGCGGATGCTCTCGATGTTCAGGGCGAAGCTGACGCCGAGCAGCAGCCCGGCGATGGTGCCGATCACCCCGACCGACGCGCCCGCGAGGAAGAAGATGCGGAGCACCATGCCGCGCGTGGCACCCATCGTCCGAAGGATGGCGATGTCGCGCCCCTTGTCCTTCACCAGCATGATCAGGCTGGAGATGATGTTGAACGCCGCCACCATGATGATCAGCGACAGGATGAGGAACATCACGTTCCGTTCGACCTGGAGCGCGTTGAAGAAGCTGGAGTTCACCTGCTGCCAGTCCACCGTCCGGTACTGGGACCCGGCCGCCGCCGAGACCATCGAGCGATAGGCGCGGATGTCGGTCGGCTCTGCGACGAAGACCTCGAGCGCCGTCGCCTCCTCCTCCATCCGGAAGAAGGCCTGCGCCGTCTCCAGCGGGACGAAGATGAAGTTGTTGTCGTACTCGTACATGCCGACGTCGAAGACCGCGCCGATGCGGAAGGCCTTGAGCCGGGGCGCGGTTCCGAAGGCGGTGGGGGTGCCGCGGGGGCTGATCAGCGTCATCTGGTCGCCGACGAGGAGGCCGAGGCGCTGGGCCATGCGGATGCCGATGGCGATGTCGTCGCCGCCGAAGGCCGAGGCGTCGCCCTGCACGATGCGGCCGGCCATCACGGGGCGGCGGGCGAAGTCCTCCGGCCGGGTGCCGCGGACGACGGCGCCGGACGCGGCGCCGCGGACCGACACGAGCGCCTGGCCCTCGATCATGGGGGCGACGGCGGTGACGCCGGGAACCCGCGCGATCCGCGCCGACACCTCGTCCCAGCCCCGGATCGGGCCGCCCGCGGAGGCATAGACGTTCACGTGCCCGTTGAGGCCGAGGATCCGGCCGAGCAGTTCCGCCCGGAACCCGTTCATGACGGCCATCACGATGATCAGCGTCGCGACGCCCAGCGCGATGCCGAGCAGCGAGAACGTCGCGATGACCGAGATGAAGCCCTCCTGCCGGCGGGCGCGGAGGTAGCGCATCGCCACCATCCGCTCGAAGGCGGAGAAGATCATGGGTTCCTCGTCAGGACGCGTCGGGCGTGTCCTACGACGCGCCCGTGGCAGGATCGGGGCAACCGGCGCGAACGGCCGCTCGCCGTCAGGCCGAGAGCCGCGCGACGGCGTCCTCGGGCGACAGCTCGACCCGCTCGCCCGTGGCGCGGCGCTTCAGCTCCACCATCCCGGCCTTGAGCCCGCGGGGACCGACCATCAGCTGCCAGGGCAGGCCGATCAGGTCCATGTCCGCGAACTTCACGCCCGGGCGCTGGTCGCGGTCGTCGTAGAGGACGTCCACGCCCCTCGCGCGCAGTTGCGCGTAGAGCGTCTCGCACGCCCGGTCGCAGTCGCCGTCGCCGGCCTTCAGGTTGATCAGCCCCACCTTGAACGGCGCCACCGGATCGGGCCACACGATCCCGTTCTCGTCGTGGCTCGCCTCGATGATGGCGGCCGGCAGGCGCGAGACGCCGATGCCGTAGGACCCCATCTCCAGCGTCACCGTCTCCCCGTCCGGGCCGGTCACCGTGGCGTTCAGCGGCTTGGAGTACTTGGTGCCGAAATAGAAGATGTGGCCGATCTCGATGCCGCGACGGGTGACGAGGTCGGCGGCCGGCACCGGGCACCGGGCCGGGTCGTGCATCTCCTCGGTCGCGGCGTAGAGGGACGTGTACTTGTCGAAGAAGGGGGCGAGGTCGTCGTCGTAGCCCACGTCCTGGGACAGCACGTCCGTCTCCAGCCAGTCCTTGTGGCAGAAGACCTGGCTCTCGCCCGTGTCGGCGAGGATGATGAACTCGTGGCTGAGGTCGCCGCCGATGGGTCCGGTGTCCGCCCGCATCGGGATCGCCTTCATCCCCATCCGCGCGAAGGTGCGCAGATAGGCGAGGAACATCTGGCGGTAGGAATGCCGTGCCGCCTCGGGCGTGAGGTCGAAGGAATAGTTGTCCTTCATCAGGAACTCGCGCCCGCGCATCACGCCGAACCGCGGGCGGACCTCGTCCCGGAACTTCCACTGGATGTGGTAGAGCTGCTTGGGCAGGTCGCGGTACGACTTGATCTCGTTGCGCAGGATGAGGGTGATCATCTCCTCGTTCGTGGGACCGTAGAGCATCTCGCGCTCGTGCCGGTCCCGGATGCGCAGCATCTCCTTGCCGTAGTCGTCGTACCGGCCGCTCTCCCGCCAGATCTCGGCCGGCTGGATGGTGGGCATCAGCAGTTCCTGCGCGCCCGCCGCGTCCTGCTCCTCCCGCACGATCTGCTCGATCTTGCGCAGGACGCGGTAGCCCAGCGGCAACCAGGCGTAGATGCCGGCGGCCTGCTGACGGATCATCCCGGCGCGCAGCATGAACCGGTGCGAGACGATCTGCGCCTCGGCGGGATTTTCCTTGAGCGTGGGCAGGAAGTATTTCGTGAGCCGCATGGCACCGGTCCGGACGTTCGGCGAAAGGCGCGGAACTCTAGACAGAGCGCCCAGCCCTGTCCATCGGCCAGGATCGGCTCAGCGCGGGCGCCGGGTGCAGAGGACCTGCAGTTCGCCGCGCGCGGCGGCGCCGATGTCGCGGCCGTTGAGGAGCACGCGATCGCCGATCACCTCGACCCGCGCGGCGGCGACGTTGCCGACGCCGAGGCCCGAGTCCGCCGGCAGGCCGATCCGGCCGGCGACGTCCGCGGTGATGTCGAAGGTGATCGGGAAGTCCTGCGCCATGGCACCGGCGGATCCGGGCAGGTCGGCCGGCGCCACGGCGCGGCCCTGCAGATCGACGCCGGGCCGGAAGGTCACGTCGGCATCCGGGACGTGCCGCTCCAGCACCTGACAGGCACGCGGATCGACGACGAGGAGACCGCGTCCGTCGCCGAACTGCGCCCCTGCCACGGACGCCGCCAGGGCCAGCACGGAGGCCCCGCCCATCGCACGGTGAAGGATCATCGCCCGCCCCGCCCTGCCTATCCAGACGGATATGGTGCCGACGCAAGGTGGCGGAAAGCGGTGCCGCCGACGGATCGGGACCGCACGCCCATGCAATGATCGCGTGACTGCAATCCGGCGGACACGTATCTTCTGGCGCGCAAAAAAAACCGCGCCGAAGACGGCGCGGCCTGAGTTTAGGGAGGAATCGCCACCAGGCGACGATCGGAGGGATCAACCCTCCAACCAAGAGGGATTGTGATCCCCGCACGAAACGAGGCAAGCCCCAACCGGAGGCTTGCCGTTTTTTTTGGTCGCTTCCTCGGCAGATGCGCAAGGGTGGTGCGATTGAACGGGTTCGCGCCCGGGATTGCACAGAATGCGATCAGTATCTGATGAAACCATTCCGTTCGGCGACGATCCACGGCGGATCGAGGCGTGCGATGCGGGCGGCCACGGGGCAGTCCGGGTGGTGCGCGCCCGGCAGATAGCCGAGGCTCATCAGGAACTCCCCCACGATCTCGCCCCCGGTGAAGCGGAACGTTCGCTTGAACAGGCGCATCCAATCCGGTTTCGCCATGGGGTGATGCGCGTCGAGCCACGCGGAGAAGCCGCCGTGGCTCGCCCGCAGCCCCTGCACGACACGGGCGTTGCCGACGGCCGCCTCGACCTTCAGCCGGTTGCGGACGATGGCCGGGTCGGCCAGGAGGCGCGCCACGTCGTCTGGACCGTAGGCGGCCACGCGGTCGACGTCCCAGCCGTCGAACGCGGCCGTGAACCCCTCCCGCTTCTTCAGGATGGTCAGCCACGAGAGGCCCGCCTGGTTGATCTCCAGCATCAGCCGCTCGAACAGCACGCGTTCGTCACGGGCCGGAACGCCGTACTCGTCGTCGTGATAGGGCCCGTGCCAGGGATGGCCCGGTGCTGCGGCGCAATAGCCGGTCAGCCCGCTCAACGGAAGGGCCCGCCCTCTCGCGCCATCTCCCGGAAGGAGACGAGCCCGCTTTCGGCGACGAGCCAGATGGCCGCGGTGATGACGAGGGCGAGAACGGACGTGATCGCGAACTTCAGGAGGAGCCGCGGCTTCGCAGGCGCGCTCGCCGCCATGCCGGGCTCGACCTCGGCCGGCGCCTGCGCGCCCCACGGGAGGACCGCGAACAGCACCGTCCACCAGACGGTGAAGTAGATGGCGAGCGTGGTGACCCAGTGCATGTCACGCCTGCTCCAGCTCGACCAGCGTTCCGCAGAAGTCCTTGGGGTGCAGGAACAGCACCGGCCTGTCGTGTGCGCCGATCCGCGGCTCCCCGTCGCCCAGCACGCGCGCCCCCTCCGCCTTCAGCCGGTCGCGCGCGGCCAGGATGTCGTCGACCTCGTAGCAGACGTGGTGGATGCCGCCCGACGGGTTCTGCTCGAGGAACCGCGCGATCGGCGACGCCTCGCCGAGCGGGGCCAGAAGCTCGATCTTCGTGTTCGGCAACGCGACGAACACCACCGTCACCCCGTGCGCCGGAAGCGCCACGGGCGCCGAAACCTCGGCGCCCAGCGGCCCGGCGTAGAGCGCGGCCGCCTTCGCGAGGTCCGGCACGGCGATCGCGACATGGTTCAGGCGACCGATCATGGGGCGCGCTCCTCGTTCGTCACGGCCCCCATATAGCGGCTCGCCCGCACCCTGTCAGTGCGACGGAGCGCGGCGCCCCTAGACCCGCACCAGATGCACCTCCGTCAGCGGCTTCTTGCCGTGGCTCGCCATCAGGCGGCGGCGGACGGCGATGCGGGCGGTGTTCGACACCGCGTCGTCGTTGGCCCGTTCGCCCGCCGTCATGCCCTCGATCGCCGTCCGCACCGCATCCTCGATCTCGTCGATGATCGCCTGCGACTGCGGGTCGCCGTCCGACAGCCCCATGAGCGCGACCTTGGGCTCGGCGACGAGCCGGCCCCGGCCGTCCAGGACCAGCGTGGCGACCGCCGCCCCGTTGTGGAGCATCCGGACCCGGTTCTTCAGGCTCTGGCCGCCCTCGCGCACGAGGCGGTTGCCGTCGAGCGCGAGGCGACCGTGGACCACCTGCCCCACCACCTCGGCCGGGCCGGGGGCGAGGCGAAGGATCGACCCGTTCTCCGGCAACGCCACGTCCGGGACCTGGCAGCCGCGCGCGATCTTCGCGTGCTCCATCATGTGCCGGTCCTCGCCGTGGACCGGAACCGACAGCTTCGGTCGGACGAGCTGGTAGAGGCGGGTCAGCTCGTCGCGCGCCGGATGGCCCGAGACGTGGACGAAGGCGTCGTGGCTCGTCACGATCTCGCAGCCGAGCTTGATCAGCGCGTTCTGCACGCGGCCGATCGACCGCTCGTTCCCCGGGATCTCGCGCGACGAGAAGATGACCGTGTCCCCCTCCTCCAGCACGATCTCGGGGTGGTCGTCGATGGCGATGCGGGCCAGCGCCGACCGCGGCTCCCCCTGGCTTCCGGTGCAGACGAGCACGACCTTGTCGCGCGGCAGATAGGCCGCCTCGGCGTCGTTGAGGAAGCGGGGCACGTCCTGGAGATAGCCCGTCGCCCTGGCCGCGTCGTGGATGCGCCAGAGCGAGCGGCCCACCAGCGCCACCTCGCGCCCGTTCGCCCGGGCGGCCTGCGCGATCGACTGGATGCGGGCGAGGTTGGTCGCGAAGCAGGTCACCACGATGCGGTTGCGGTAGCGGCCGAACAGCTGGGTCATGCTCTCGTGGACCGCGGCCTCCGACCCGGCCGTCCCCTCCACCAGCGCATTGGTGCTGTCGCAGACCATCGCGTCCACGCCCTCGCGCCCGATGGCGGCGAGGCGATCCTCGTCGGCGACGGCGCCGATCAGGGGGGCGGGGTCCAGCTTCCAGTCGCCGGTGTGGAGGATCGTCCCGGCCCGGGTGCGGATCGCGAGCGCGCTCGGCTCCGGCACCGAGTGCGTCATGGTCACGAACTCGAGGTCGAACGGCCCCACCGAGAAGCGGCCGCCCAGCGGGACCTCGTTGATCGGCAGCCGGTTCTGGAGCCCGCGGTCGGCGACCTTGGCCCGCAGCACCGCCGCGGTGAAGGGCGTGCACCAGACGGGGCACTTGAGTTCCGGCCAGAGATAGGCGACCGCGCCGAGGTGGTCCTCGTGCGCGTGGGTGATGACGAGGCCCGCCAGCCGGTCCCGCCGGTCGCGGATGAAGGTCGGGTCCGGCATCAGGATGTCGATGCCGGGGGTGGTGTCGTCCCCGAAGGTGATGCCGAGATCGACCATCAGCCATTGGCCCGCATGGCCGTAGAGGCTGAGGT
The DNA here is from genome assembly GCA_044343785.1 of Azospirillales bacterium. Lineage (GTDB taxonomy): Bacteria > Pseudomonadota > Alphaproteobacteria > Azospirillales > Azospirillaceae > CANGXM01. Next base: position 6,362 of record JBIJED010000050.1, read on the forward strand.
TCATGCCGATCTCGCCCGCCCCGCCGAGCGGCAGGAAGAGGATCTCGTCGGGTCCGGGGGTGTTCGTGTCGCGTGTCTTTTCGGTCACTGGGTTCCGTTCCGGCCGGGCCGGTTCCTTGCGTGGATGAGGAGAAGCCCCCGCATGGTGATCTCGCCGTCGTAACGGTGGATCAGCGGTGTGGCTTCGGCGAAGACGCGGCCGAGGCCGCCAGTTGCGATGACCGTGACGGTCGGTGTTCCGGTGGGCGAGAGTTCCGCCGCGATGCGCGTCAGGAGCCCCTCGATCATGCTGGTGTAGCCCCAGAACATGCCCGATTCCATGGCACCGACGGTGCTCTTCCCGATGACACGGGCAGGGCGTCGGATGTCCACCTTCGGCAGCTGCGAGGCCACGCGGTGAAGCGCATCGAGCGCCAGCGTCGGACCGGGGGCGATGATCCCGCCGGCGAAGTTGCCGTCGGCGTCGACGATGTCGAACGTCGTCCCGGTGCCGATGTCGACGATCACCAACGGCGGCGGATGCCGGGCGACGGCGCCCACGGCGTTGGCGATGCGGTCGGCCCCGGCCTCGTGCGGGTTGTCGATCTTGACCAGGAGGCCGGGGTCCACGTCCGGATCCTTCACCTTCAGGGGCGTGCAGCCGAAATGGTCCTCGCACAGCCGCACGAGGTGCGGGGTCGCGGCGGGGACCACGCTCGACAGGATCGCGGCGTCGACGTCGGCGGCGGTCAGGCCCTTCATCCCCATCAGCGCCAGGAGCCAGACGGCGTATTCGTCCGACGTGCGGTGGGCATCGGTGGATATGCGCCACGACCCGCGCTTCGTCTCGCCCTCGAAAACGGCGAAGACCACGTTCGTGTTGCCGGCATCGATCGCGAGCAGCATGACCTCACCCTCCCGTACGGAAGAACACGTCGCCGGCCCCGATCGTCCGCCGACCGCCGGCCGCGTCGAGGATCAGCGCGCCCGAGGGGTCGAGGTCGACGAAGACGCCGTCGAGCGATGCGTCGGGCAGGCGCACGGTGACCGGCCCGCCGACGCCGCGCGCCCGTTCCAGCCAGGCCGCGCGCAGCGGACCGAACCCCGCCTCCCGCCACCGGCCGTACCAGCGCTCGACCCCGCGCGCGACCGCGGCCAGAACGGTCGCGGGATCCGCCGTCGCGCCATGGTCCGCGAGGCAGGTCGCGGGATAGGCCGGATCCGGCGGCGGTGCCGCGACGTTGACGCCGATGCCGACGACGAGGGCGGGATGGCCCCCGTCCTCCCCGTCCGCCGTCTCCAGCAGGATCCCGGAGACCTTGCTCCCCTCGACCAGAACGTCGTTGGGCCATTTCAGATCGACGCGCACGCCGCCGGGAAGGACCGCCGTCGCCGCATCGTGCACCGCGAGCGCCGCGGCGAAGGAGAGCTGCGCGGCGTCGCCCGGCGGCACGTGCGGTCGCAGGAGGATCGACAGGAAGAGGTTGCCCGGCGGCGAATGCCATCCCCTGCCCCGCCGGCCCCTGCCCGCGGTCTGCGCCCGCGCCCAGACGACCGTTCCCTCCGGCGCGCCCTCGGCGGCGAGCGAGCGCGCCAGATCGTTCGTGCTGTCCACCGTGTCGAACGCGACGAGCCGGAAGAACCGCGGCAGGGACGTCGCCGCGGCCTCGCTCATCGCGCGAGGAGCGAGGTCGCGGCCGTCGCCGCCCCGGCCACGATGGGCGTCTGGAACACGATGAACAGCAGCGTGAACAGCGTGGTCCCAGCGAGGACGGCGGTCGCCCCCATGCCGATGGGCCGGTCGAGCGCCACCACCGGCTCGTCGAAGTACATCAGCTTGACGATCCGGAGATAGTAGAAGGCGGAGACGACGCTGCTCAGAACGCCCAGGACCGCCAGGACGTAGAGACCGGCCTCGATCGCGCCGAGGAAGACGTAGAGCTTGGAGAAGAAGCCGGCGAGCGGCGGGATGCCGGCCATGGAGAACATGAAGACCGCCATGGCGAGCGCCAGCAGCGGGTGCGTGCGCGACAGGCCCTTCAGGTCCGCGATGTCCTCGACCGACCGGCCGTCCTTCTGCATGCAGAGCACGATGGTGAAGCAGCCGACCGTCATGAAGAGATAGACGGCCATGTAGATCATCACGCCCTGGACGCCGTTCTCGTTCCCCGCCGCGAGGCCGACGAGCGCGTAGCCGACGTTGCCGATGGAGCTGTAGGCCATCAGACGCTTGATGTTCGTCTGTCCGATCGCGGCGAAGGCGCCCAGCAGCATGGACCCCAGCGCGGTGACCCACACGATCTGTTGCCACTGGTGGGCGAGGCCGCCGAAGGGCTCGGTCAGGACGCGGATGAACAGCGCCACCGCGGCGATCTTCGGTGCCGCGGCGAAGAAGGTCGTCACCGGCGTCGGCGCGCCCTCGTAGACATCGGGCGTCCACATGTGGAAGGGCACGGCCGAGATCTTGAAGGCGATGCCGGCCGCCACGAACACCAGCCCCACCACGAGGCCGACCGACGGCACCGAACCGTGGCCGAAGAGGCGCGCGAGACCGTCGAACGACGTCGTGCCGGCGAAGCCGTAGACCAGGGACATGCCGTAGAGAAGGATGCCCGACGAGAGCGCGCCGAGGACGAAGTACTTCAGCCCGGCCTCGCTGGAGCGCGCGTGGTCGCGCCGGAAGGCGGCCAGCACGTAGAGCGCGAGGCTCTGGGTCTCCAGCCCGACGTAGACCGCGACGAGGTCGTTGGCCGAAACCATCATCAGCATGCCGAGCGTGGCGAACAGGATGAGGACCGGATATTCGAACCGGTCCATCTGCTCGCGCTCGAGGTGGTCCATGGCGACGATCAGCGACAGCGCCGAGCCGATCAGCACGAGGACCTTCATGAAGGCCGCGAAGCGGTCGGCGACGAACTGGCCGTTGAAGGTGACGGTGCGCTCGGATCCGGCGCCGAGGACCAGCGCCGCCGTGACCAGCAGCGCGACCACCGAGAGCACCGCGACGAGGCGCGTCGACCCCTCGCCCCGGAAGACGCCGACCATCAGCAGCGCCATGGCGGAGCAGGCGAGGAAGATCTCCGGAAGCGCCGGGAGAAGGCTCGGAACGGTCATTGACGGCCCCCTGCCTCAGCGCGAGGCGACGACCGTCGCGGCCCCGTCGGCCAACGCGGTCTGGTAGTTGCGGATGAGGTGCTCCACCGTCGGTCCGAAGATGTCGAGGACCGGCTGGGGATAGACCCCGAGCCACAGGACGAGCACGACGATGGGCGCGAACACCGCCACCTCGCGCGGGCTGAGGTCCAGAAGGTCCCGCAGGTCGGCCTTGGTGAGCTTTCCGAAGACGATGCGGCGGTAGAGGAACAGCATGTAGGCGGCGCCCAGAATGATGCCGACCGTCGCCAGCAGCGCCACCCAGGTGTTCGCCTGGAACGCGCCCACCAGCACGAGGAACTCGCCGACGAAGCCGCTGGTGCCCGGAAGACCGACCGAGGCGAGCATCATGAACATGAAGATGACGGCGTAGCGCGGCATGTTCGAGACGAGCCCGCCGTAGCGCGCGATCTCCCGCGTGTGGAGCCGGTCGTAGACCACGCCGACGCACAGGAACAGCGCGCCCGAGACGAGCCCGTGCGAGATCATCTGGAACAGCGCGCCCTCGATCCCCTGCTGCGTCATGGTGAAGAGGCCGATGGTCACGAAACCCATGTGGGCGACGGACGAATAGGCGATCAGCTTCTTCATGTCCTCCTGTGCGAGGGCGACGAGCGACGTGTAGATGATCGCCACCACCGACAGCACGTAGACGAGCGGCGTCAGCATCGCCGTCGCTTCCGGGAACATCGGGATCGAGAAGCGCAGGAAGCCGTAGCCGCCCATCTTCAGCAGCACGCCCGCGAGGATGACCGATCCC
>JBIJED010000534.1:0-2878 GCA_044343785.1 Azospirillales bacterium
GGGCCGCAGGTTCTCGAGGCTGGCCGCCACCACCCGCACCGCATAGGGCAGCAGCAGTGCTGTGTGGGCGAGGAACAGCGCCTCGATCACCGGCACGCCCAGCGGCACCACGGCATGGCGCAGGAGTGCCAGGCCCACGATGATGCCGGGCACGACGACCGGGGCCGTGACGACCGCGCGCACCGCCTCCTTCCCCGGTACGGGATAGCGGGCGAGCGCGTAGGCGACCGGCACGCCCAGCACGAGCGCCGCCAGCGTCGAGCCCACGGCGAGCCAGACCGACAGGAAGAACGAGGCGCGGAAGCTCTGCACCTCGAACACCGCCACGACCCAGCGCAGCGAGATCCCCTGCGGCGGGAAGGCGGGGACCGTTCCGGCGTTCAGCGCCGCGCCGATGATCACCGCGAAGGGGCCGATCAGGAACAGGAGCACGAGCGCCAGCGTCGCCCGGCCGCCGATGCGCAGCCAGGGCAGCCGGATCATCGGCCCCGCCCGGCCGCGATGCGGCGCAGGAGAACGTTGGTCGTGTAGCTCATGACGACGAGGATGGCGGCGATCACGCTGCCTGAGACGATGTCGCCCGCGACCGAGACGCGCTGATAGAGGAGCGTCTCCAGCATCAGGACGCGGGAACCGCCGAGGACGGCGGGCGTGATGTAGGCGGTGACGGCACCGGTGAAGACCAGCGTGCCCCCGATCACCAGCCCCTCGCGCGTCAGCGGCAGGACGACGCGCACGAAGGTCTGGATCCACCCGGCACCCAGCACCCGCGCGGCCGACATGACGTCGGCCGGCAGGTTCTCCAGCGCGCTGACCAGCGTGAGGACCATCAGCGGCAGGAAGAGCTGGACGAGGCCGATGAAGACGGCGGTCTCGGTGAAGAGAAGCCGCACCGGCCCGTCGGCGAGCCCCAGCCCCTGAAGCGCCTGGTTCACGAGGCCGGTGCGGCCGAGGATGACGATCCACGCATAGGTCCGCGCGACAGGCGAGATCATCAGCGGCAGGATGAGGAGGCCGATCAGCTTGCCCCGCGCGGACGGTGCCGTGTTCACGATGGCGAAGGCGGCGGCGTAGCCGACGACCGCGCAGGTGAGCGTGACGAGCACGCCGAGCCGCACCGTGCGCCAGAACACCTCCTGATGGAGCGGCACGGCGAAGAAGCGGACGTAGGCGTCGAACGACCAGCCGCCCGGCCCCTGCAGGCTTCCCGACAGGAGCACGAGCACCGGCAGCACGAAGCCGGCGAGGAGGAACAGCGTCGCCGGCAGGACGAGGGCGAGGCCGATGCGGCGGTCCTGGAACATGGGTCAGACCGACGCCTCGCCCTCACCCGTCGACCGCTGTTCGCGGCCGACCTCTCCCGCGGCAAGGGCAGGGGAGGGACCCGCCGCCGGAGGCGGTGGGAGGGTGAGGGTCTTCCCCAACCTCACCGCGCGACCTTGGCGTTCCAGCCGGCGAGCCACGCGTCCCGGTTGGCGATCACGTCCGCCGGCGGGATCAGCCGCACGGCATTCACCGTCTCCGCGCCGTAGGTCAGGTTGTCGGCGACGTCGGCCGGAAGCACGACCTCCTTGTTGGCGGGGCTGTCGACAAGCTCCATCGCCAGCCTGGTCTGGATGTCGGTCGACAGCCACATGTCCATGAAGCGGAGCGCCAGCTCCCGGTTCTTCCCGTTCTTGGTCACCACCATCACGTTGATGCCGCCGGTCTGCCCCTCGATGGGCGTGGCCCAGGCGAGCGGCATGTTCAGCTTCTTGATGTTGGCCCAGTTGAACCGGCCGAGCGGGGCGGCCCAGATCTCGTCCTGCTGGAACAGCTGGAGGAGCTGTGCGGAGCGCTCGTAGAAGGTGACGACGTTGGGCTTCACCTCGGCGATCCGGTCGATCGCGGTCGTGAAGGCCCCGCCCGAGCCGCCGAACGCCCGGTCGGTCATGAACAGGAGCAGCGGACCCTGCGTCGTCGTCACGTTGGGCAGCGCGAGGCGGCCCTTCAGCTCCGGCTTCCAGAGGTCCTTCCAGCTCTCGATCCTCACCTTGTCGGAGCGATAGACGATCGAGGTGTTGTAGAAGGTGTAGCCGACCGCGAGGTTGCCGCCGATCGGGTCCTTCGCGATGTCGTAGAGCTTCGCGTGGTTCGAGAGCTTCGCGACGTCGATCGGCTCGATCAGATCCTTGGTGCGGGCGATCATCGCGTCGGCGTCGGACAGGACGGCGATGTCGATCTCCGGGTTCGCCCGGCGGGCCTCCATCTTGGCCAGCCGCTCGGCGCTGTTGCCGGCCTCGACCGCGATCTTGCAGCCGCACTGCGCCTCGAACGGGGCGTAGAGGATGCGGCGGAACTGGTCCTGCGCGATGCCGAATCCGGAGACGGTGAGCGTGGTCTGCGCCGCCGCCGGGCCGGCAGCCAGAAGGGCGAGCGCGCCCGCCGCCAGAACGGTCCTGATCATCTCTCCCCCGATCGAGTGCATGAAACTGCAATCATTCTTCCGCAGCCCGGCACCCGGGGCAATCGGGAAAAGCGCCCGCGACCTCACCCCCCCAGCGCCGCCGCCACCTGCGCCTTCGTCGGCATCGGCGCCACCGCACCCCAGCCGGTCGTCGCCAGCGCGGCCGCCGCGTTCGCCCAGCGGCCGGCGGCGAACGGGTCGTCGCCGGCGGCCAGCCGGGCGAGGAAGGCGCCGGCGAAGGTGTCGCCCGCCCCGGTCGCGTCGATCGCCTCGACCCGCATCGGGGGGATGCGCTCGCGGGCGTATCGGGTGGCGACGAGCACGCCCGCCGCCCCCAGCTTCACCGCCACGATCTTGGTGTGGAGGCCGAGGTAGTGGTCGGCGACCGTGTCCGGGTCGTCCGACCCGATCATCGTCGCCGCGTCGTCGATC
>JBIJED010000064.1:0-9413 GCA_044343785.1 Azospirillales bacterium
GTGATCTCCATCGCCAAGAAGTACACGAACCGCGGCCTGCAATTCCTGGACCTGATCCAGGAGGGCAACATCGGGCTGATGAAGGCGGTGGACAAGTTCGAGTACCGGCGCGGCTACAAGTTCTCCACCTACGCGACGTGGTGGATCCGGCAGGCGATCACGCGCTCGATCGCCGATCAGGCGCGCACCATCCGCATCCCGGTCCACATGATCGAGACGATCAACAAGCTCGTCCGCACCTCGCGCCAGATGCTCCACGAGATCGGCCGCGAGCCGACGCCCGAGGAGCTGGCCGAGCGGCTGATGATGCCGTTGGAGAAGGTCCGCAAGGTCCTGAAGATCGCGAAGGAGCCGATCAGCCTCGAGACGCCGATCGGCGACGAGGAGGATTCGCACCTCGGCGACTTCATCGAGGACAAGAACGCCGTCCTCCCGCTCGACGCCGCGATCCAGGCGAACCTGCGCGAGACGACGACCCGCATCCTCGCCACGCTCACCCCGCGCGAGGAGCGGGTGCTGCGGATGCGTTTCGGCATCGGCATGAACACCGACCACACGCTCGAAGAGGTCGGCCAGCAGTTCAACGTCACCCGTGAGCGCATCCGCCAGATCGAGGCGAAGGCGCTGCGCAAGCTGAAGCACCCCAGCCGGTCGCGCAAACTGCGGAGCTTCCTCGACACCTGACCGGTGGGGCGGCGCGTCAGCGCGCCGCCGTCCGCCCCCGCGCGGCGAGCAGGGGCGCGATCACGTCGAGCGTCGGTGTCGGCACGCCGAGGTCGCGCGCGATCGCCAGCACCGTGCCGACGATCGCCTCGTACTCGATCGGGCGCCCGGCCTCCAAATCCTGAAGCATCGACGGCTTGTGGGCGGAGCCGTGCGGCTTCAGGATCGGTGCGGTCACGGCCGCGGCGACGGGCCAACCCGCTGCCGTGGCCACGGCCATCCCCTCTGCGAGGACGCTCGTCTTCAGGGCCAGCAGCGCGGGATCGGACACGACCCCGTCCGTGGTGTGGCCCGTGAGGCTCGACAGCGGCGCACTCGACACGTTCGCCATCAGCTTTTCCCAGACGACCCGGCGGATGTCCGGGACCGTCGGAACGTCGAGCCCCACCCCGCGCCGCAGCGTCTCGGCGAGTGCCGTGAGGGTGGACGTCGACGCCCCGTCCGGGCGGCCGACGACGAAGCGGTTGCGGGGGGCCGATTCGTTGTGGACGACGCCCGGCGAGGCCACCGCGTTGCCGGAATAGACGACGCAGCCCACCGCGCGGTCGGCGCCGACCGACCGTTCGAGGACACCGTCGGGATCGAGGGCGGGGAACCGGCGACCGACGAGGGCGCCCGTGTCGCCGAACCCGTACCACCAGGGGATCCCGTTGGTGGCGAACACGACCGGCGTGTCGGCGCCCAGCAGCGGCGCGAGGCCGGGCGCCACGCCGGGAAGTCCGTGCGCCTTGAGGGAGAGGATCCAGGCGTCCTGCCGACCGGCCTCGGCCGCGTCCGCCGCGACCCGGGGGCGGACGGTGACGCGCTCCCCGCCGGCGACCAGGGTCAGCCCGTCCGCCCTCATGGCCGCGGCGTGCGGGCCGCGTGCGACCACGGTGACATCGATCCCGCCCTGTTCCAGACGGGCGGCGAGGTTGCCGCCGACGGCCCCCGCCCCGTAGACGCAGATCCGCATCACGCCGCCTCCGCCTTCGCGGCCTCGATCGCCCGGCGCACGAGCGGAAGACGGTCCTGGCCCCAGATCATCCGGGCGCCGACCGCGAAGCTGGGCACGCCGAAGGCACCCGCGTCCCGCGCCCGCTTCACGATGCGCCGATGCTCGGCCTCGGTCTCCGGATCGGCGATCAGCGCCATCAGGTCTGCCGGATCGAGGCCCGTGACCTCGTGTCCGATCTGGCCGAGCGCGGCATCGTCCAGCGGCGTCGTCCCGTCCACGAAGGCGGCCTGGAACAGGCGGCGGGCGAACACCTGCCCGGCGTCGAGCCGGCGCGCGGCGACGCAGGCCAGCGCCAACCGACGGGGCTCGGGGACGGTGATGCCCGTCGGATCGCGATAGGGTACGCCGTACAGATCCGCCCAGGCCGTCGCGTCCTCGCGCCGCCACGCCCCATCGTACTGTCCGGACGCGAGGCGCCCGTACATCACAACATCGTGGCCGGCTGCCGCCTGCAGGTCCGCGAGGTGGAGCGGGTACCAATCGACGCGGCAGCCCGTTTCCAACTGGAGTGGCAGCACCCGGGTCGAGGCGAGATAGGAATAGCGGCTGGTCGGCGCGAAGAAGAAATCGACCGTCACCGGACGGTTCATGCGCGGGCTCCTCCGAGGCGTCGCCCGGCTCCAAGTTCGGCTTGCCGGGCCGAGGCGAACGTAGCAGGTTTGGGCTTGTCGCGGGCCTGTAGTTCAGCGGTTAGAACGCGCCGCTCATAACGGTGTTGTCGTCGGTTCGAATCCGGCCGGGCCCACTCCCTTTCGGACCCGCGGGCGGCATGGACCGCTGCCCGCGGGGTCCGCGCGCCCTCGCCAGTCCGGGACCATGCCGCGCGGCCGCAACGATCCTCGCCAGTTCGATCTCCTCGGTCCGCCCCCGGCGGCGGCCGAGGCGCGCACCGTCGCGCCCGTGCCACGACCGGCGGCGACGGCGCTCGACGACGAACGTCTCGTCGATGCGCTGAACCTGCATCTCTTCGGATCTCCCGACCGTGCCCCGCCGCTCGCCGATCTCGTCGGCGAGGCGGCGGCCCGGCGATTGGCGGCGGCGGTCGGGCCGCTCGTCCAGCTTCTGCGGCGCAGCCGTGGCCATGATCACGCCCGGCCGACGGCGATGCCCCCGGCGGTCGCGGCGGCACTGGGGACGATCGGTGTCGGTGCGGCCGGGCCGTCGCTGGCCGAGGTCGCGACCGCGACGCTCCATCATGCCGCATCGACCCGCGCCGCCGCGCTGGAGGCGCTGGCCCTGTTGGGCTTCCGGCCCGCGCGCACGGCTGCGGTCGCCGCACTCGACGATCCGGATCCCGCAGTGCGCCGTGCCGCGTGCCGATTGGCGGGCGCGATCGGCGTTGCGGCGGCGACGGGGCGCTTGTCGGAGATCGCCGGGACCGATCTTCCCGCCGTCGCCGCCGAGGCGACGCTGGCCCTTGGGCACCTGGGCCACCCTGCGGCGAAGGCGCCGCTGGAGGCCAGCCTAGACCGCGCGGGGCCGGTCGATCTTCCACGCGTGCTTGCGGCGTTGCGTGGCCTTGCCGATGCCGAGAGCGTGGTCCACGTCGGCCGCGCCGCCGACCGGATGGACGAGGAGGGGCGCCTGCTCGCGGTCGCAGTTCTGGGGGAGATCGGGGGGCCGACGGCGGTCACCTGGCTCGCCCGGCGAGCGCAGGACTCACGCGCAGCAGTACGGGCGTCGGCGGCCGGCGCGCTTTCGGGGATCGAGGAGCCAAGCGTGGCCGGCGTGCTGGCCCGGTTGGCGGACGATCCCGATCCGTCGGTGCGGGATGTGGCCCGGCGGGGCTTGCGCGGTCGCGAAGACCCGTGGTGACGCCGCAGTCTTGCGTGACGAAACTGCGACAACGCGTCCCATAGCAACGGTCGAGCGGCCCGAGGCCGCCGATTGGGTCGCGTTCGCGTCGTTGATTTATCTCAAACCTTAATCAGTGCGTGGTTGTTCTGGTTGACGTTGCACGTTCCCGCGCCTTAATGACCACATCACCATTGCGGAAATTCCTCCGGGGTGATGTTCGATGTACCGGCGTGATGGACGTCGTGACGGAACGTTGGACATAAAGTGGAAGAGCTTCCCGCGATAGCGGGCGCAAGCGGAGAGGGAGCCATGGCACAAGTTGCGGTCGACGGCATTGATACGCGAAAGCGCCCGATGACCCGAGAGGAGAAGCGGGTGATCCTCGCCTCTTCGGCGGGAACCGTTTTCGAATGGTATGATTTTTATCTCTACGGCTCGCTCGCCGCGATCATCGGTGCGCAGTTCTTCTCGTCCTTCCCCGAGGCGACCCGCAACGTCTTCGCGCTGCTCGCCTTCGCGGCGGGCTTCCTCGTCCGTCCGTTCGGCGCGCTGGTGTTCGGGCGTCTGGGCGACCTGGTCGGGCGCAAGTACACCTTCCTGATCACGATCCTGATCATGGGCGCGTCGACGTTCGTCGTCGGCCTGCTGCCCGGATACGAGACGATCGGCTGGGCCGCGCCCATCATCCTGATCGCGCTCCGCATGCTGCAGGGCCTGGCGCTCGGCGGCGAGTACGGCGGTGCCGTGGTCTATGTGGCCGAGCACGCGCCGAACAACCGGCGCGGCTTCTTCACCTCCTGGATCCAGACGACGGCCACCCTCGGCCTTCTGCTTTCGCTGTTGGTGATCCTTGGCGTCCGCTCGTTGGTGGGCGAGGAGGCGTTCGCGTCCTGGGGCTGGCGCGTGCCGTTCCTGCTCTCGATCTTCCTGCTCGGCATCTCGCTCTGGATCCGCCTGCAGATGGAGGAGAGCCCCGCCTTCAAGAAGATGAAGGAGGAGGGAACCCACTCCAAGGCTCCGATCTCGGAAGCGTTCGGCCAGTGGAAGAACGCGAAGTTTGCGGTCCTCGCGCTGTTCGGCCTCGTCGCCGGTCAGGCCGTCGTCTGGTACACCGGCCAGTTCTACGCGCTGTTCTTCATCCAGAACATCCTGCGCGTCGACATGTTCACCTCGAACATGCTGATCGCGTGGTCGCTGATCCTGGGCACCGGCGGCTTCGTGATCTTCGGCTCGCTGTCGGACCGGATCGGCCGCAAGCCGATCATCCTCGCCGGCTGCGCGCTCGCCATGGTCACCTACTTCCCGGTCTTCCAGTTCATCACCGAGACCGCGAACCCCGCCCTCTACCGCGCCCAGCAGAACACCAAGGTGGTCGTGGTCGCGAACCCGGACGACTGCTCCTTCCAGTTCAATCCGACCGGCACGTCCAAGTTCACCAGCAGCTGCGACGTCGCCAAGGCGCTGCTCGCCCGCTCGAGCGTGAACTACTCGGTCCAGGCGGCGCCGGCCGGCACCCTCGCGACCGTCAAGATCGGCGATACGGCCGTGCAGTCCTACGACGCGGGCACCCTCTCGGGCGACCAGGCCCGCGCGGTCCCGGCGGCGTTCAACAAGGCGGTCGGCGACGCGCTGGCGGCCGGCGGCTATCCGGGCGCGAACAACACGGAGATCGTGAAGGTCAACGGGTTCTTCGACGTGTTCCGGCCCCAGCCGTTCAAGCTGGTGCTGGTCCTGACCTACCTCGTCATCCTCGTGACGATGGTCTACGGGCCGATCGCCGCCGCGCTGGTCGAGCTGTTCCCGACCCGAATCCGCTACACCGGCATGTCGCTGCCCTACCATATCGGCAACGGCTGGTTCGGCGGTCTGCTGCCGGCGACGTCGTTCGCCATCATCGCGACGACGGGCAACACCTACAGCGGCCTCTGGTACCCGATCATCATCGCGGGCATGACCGTCGTGATCGGTGCCCTGTTCGTGCCGAACACGCACAAGAAGGACATCTTCGCCGACGAGGCGCGCTGATCGTCCGGTCCCGCCGCCGCGGCGGCGGGACCCCGCGAACGGAACGGCCGGCCCGGGGCGACCCGGTGCCGGCCGTTTTCCGTCGGCGGTCCCTCCCGGTCTCCCGCGGTCGCCTCAGCCGAGAAGGCGCACGAGCGTCAGCGCGACCGTGACGGCCCACATCGCGCCGGCGCCCCACAGGGCGAGCGTGCCGTGCCGGCGATAGCTGTCCTGAAGCGCGTTGCCGACGATGAGCTGCGCATGGGCTGCTGGCACGCCCAGGTTCCGGTCGAGGATCGCGTAGACCTCGGTGGTCTTGAAGGGCCGTCTGGGGGCGCGCTCGGCGCGGGCGTAGAGGATGGCCGCCATCAGCGATGTCAGGATGGCGCCGGATTTCGCCGCCAGCAGCGCGTCGAAGCTGAGCGCGGCCATCACCGATCCGACGCCCAGGACGGCGAATCCGCAGGCCCGTGCGACGCTCTCGTCGGCGGCCTTGCGGATGCGTCCGAGGCTGTCCATCGCCGCCCGTCCGTCAGAGCCCGCCCGCCAGACGGGCGAAGGCCGGGATCGAGAGGAAGAGCGCGCCCCCCAGCCAGATCGACGCCGAGGTCCGCGAGCTTCCGCCGTCGCCGACGAGACGCTCGTAGAGGGCGGCGGGGACGCCGCTCGCCATCAGCGTCAGCGTCGACAGGATCAGGGACGAGAAGTAGGCGATCATGCCCGGTTCCGTCGCGAGGAAGCCCGGCACCCAGAGCGGCGCCAGCCCGAGGACGTAGATGATGAAAGGCGAGAAGATCCCGTTGATCAAGCAGACGATCATCACGCCGACGAAGATGTCGCGGTCCGACATGCGCACCTCCCCTCCCTTCAACCCGCCGACCGCAGCATCGGCACCATGCCGACCTGCAGGAGCACGATCGCGACGAACGCCCGCAGCACGAAGACCCAGACGAAGGCGAGGACCGGGATGGCGAGGCCCGGGATCATCGCGGGCGTCAGGAAGCGCGTGGTCAGGACGATCCAGTCGGTGAGGATGCGGAACCCGCGCCAGATGTAGTTCCGGCTGTCGTGGTTCACGAAGAACCCGAGGAGGAAGCGGGCGAGGCAGGTCCAGGCGACCGCCGACAGGACGTACATGGAGATCCAGAACGGCAGGTATCCCCAGAGGAAATCGGGGGCGTCGGTCATGGCGCCTCGCGGAAACGGCGATCGAAAAAGAAAGGGCGGGGCCCGTCGCCGGACCCCGCCCGAAGGATGCGACCGATCAGGCGGTCATTCCACCGCGCTGTTGTCGGCCAGCTTCACGTTGCCGCGCGGAACGCGGATCGAGTCGATGAAGTCCTTCATCGCCTGCGTCGGCTGCGTCGTGAACTTGCTCACCGCGTAGGTCACGAGGAAGGCAAGAGGCACGCCGAAGATGCCGCCCGCGATGTTGGCGATGCCGCAGAAGCGCGCCACCACGCGGCCGCGGACGAGCTGGCTGTCCGCCCACATGCCGAGCACGCCGTGCAGCGGGCCCGCCTCGATCGTGGCCGGGATCGCCATCCTCGCTTGCGTGTAGGCCGCCCGGATCGTGTCCGCCGAGCCGAAGGTCTCGACGAAGCCGACGCCCCCGAACTCCGTCCACAGAAGGAGGCCGAAGGTCACGAAGTAGCCGACGATCATGCCGACGAGGGCACCCGTGTTCGTCGTCCCCTTGTACCAGACGCCCATCACCAGCGCGGCGAACAGGCCGGCGGCGGCGATGGAGAACGCCCAGGCGACGAGGAACAGGATGTCCGCACCGGCCGACGCGGCGAACCACGCCGAGAGGCCCGCCACGATGACGAGGAGCACGCGCGAGATGAGCATGCGCTTCTCGGTCGGGGCGTTCTTGTCGATCATGCGGTAGTAGACGTCGTGGCTCAGCGCGTTGGCGATGGCCAGAAGGAGGCCGTCGGCGGTCGACAGCGCGGCCGCGAGGCCGCCCGCCGCCACGAGGCCGGCGATGACGTAAGGCAGGCCCGCGATCTCCGGGGTCGCGATGACGATCGCGTCCGGATTGATGCGGAACTCGTTGAACTGGAGGATGCCGTCGTTGTTGCCCGCGACGCCGGCGCAGATCGAGTAGATCGTCGCGGCGTTGGGCGCGTCGCACGCGCCGACGAGGCCGATGCCGCCCCAGGTCTTGAGCCAACCCGGGAGCGAGGCGATCGGCTGGCCGATCACGTTGGTGTAGACCTCCAGCTTCGCGAAGGCGGCGTAGGCCGGCGCCGTGAAGTAGAGGAGGAAGATGAAGAACAGGCTCCACGCCACCGACTTGCGCGCGTCACGCACGGACGGGGTCGTGAAGTAGCGCATCAGGATGTGCGGCAGCGAGGCGGTGCCGACCATCAGGCAGAAGATCAGCGCGAAGAAGTTGAGCGCCAAGTTCATGTTGAACTGGCCGTTCGCGCCGACGAACGGGGTCGAGTGAGGCGCAACGGCCACGCCGGCCGCCCGCCACGTGTTCTCGATCTGCTCGATCTGCTCGAGCGCCTGACCGTACATGAGCTGCGGGAGCGGGACGCCGGTCACCTCGACCGACATCAGGATCGCCGGGATCAGGTAGGCGATGATGAGGATGATGTACTGCGCCACCTGGGTCCAGGTGACGGCGCGCATGCCGCCCATCATCGAGCAGACGAGGATGCCGCCGAGGCCGACGAAGCAGGCCACCTCGAAGCTCAGGTTCAGGAAGCGCGAGGCGATCTGGCCGACGCCGACGATCTGCGCCGTCACGTAGACGAACGACGCGGTGATCAGCACGATCACGCCCATCAGGCGCGCCGCGTTGCCGCCGAACCGGGCGCCGAGGAAGTCCGGCACCGTGTACTGGCCGAACTTGCGCAGGTAAGGGGCCAGCAGGATGGCGACGAGCAGGTAGCCGCCGGTCCAGCCGAGGATGAAGGCGAGGCCCTGATAGCCCTGGAGGTAGAGCGTACCCGCCATGCCGATGAACGACGCGGCGCTCATCCAGTCGGAACCGGTGGCCATGCCGTTGTAGATCGCGGGGACGCGCCGCCCGGCGACATAGTATTCGGAGAGCTGTTGCGTGCGCGAGATGATGCCGATGAAGGCATACACGCCGATCGTGAGGAACAGGAACAGGTAGCCGATCACGCGATCGGGCACGCCCATCTGCTCGAGGATGGCGAGGATGATGACGAAGCCGGCGAAGCCTCCGGTGTAGTAACCGTAGATCTTGCCGAGATTGCTGATGAAATCGCTCTTCTCGTTCATGGCGTTCTCCTCAATCCTCGGCGACGCCGAATTCCTCGTCGATCTCGTTCTGGCGCTTGGCAAACCAGAAGAGCGCGACGACGTACACGATCAGCGATCCCTGCGCGGCCATGTAGAAGCCGAAGGGGAAGCCGAGGATGTGGATCACGTTGAGCGAGGGCGCGAGCAGGTGGATCGCGAAGCTGAACACGAACCAGATCGCCAGCATGATCCACATGAGGCCGGACGTCCTCGCCCAGTACTGCTGGGCCTTCTCCGGCGTGATGTCGGGTTGAGACATGTCGTATCGAACCTCCCCTTTTCTTTGAGCCCCCCCCCCGCCGAACCGCCCCCCGAGCGAACCAGCAGACGAGACGCACGCACACCCGGTCTGCGACGCGGGGTCGCGTCCAGCCGTCGAGGTGTGCAATATCACCGGGCTGACTCCCTTGACAAGGCGAATGACATGACACGGTCCCGAAATGACAGTCGCTATTGCAGTGATGTGGGTATTTCGTCTTGATCAGAAACCTAATAGACCGAATGGTTCGACGCCGGGACCGCGCAAAGACCATTGACGATCTGCGGATATTGGTCGAGAAGCGCGCGGCCTTCGCGGCGCAACGGACGGTCGTCGCCTATTGCGAGGTGA
>JBIJED010000535.1:0-2870 GCA_044343785.1 Azospirillales bacterium
CGCAGCGCGAGAGGCTCAATGCCCGCTCGGCCGGCGCGTTCAGTCAGCGTTGCGGCAGCGTGGGTGCCCGCGGGGTTGAACCGCCCCGGGTTTGGAGTTGCCCCGGTTTGGTGGACACCCTCCGACTTACGAAGGAGAGTGTCTGTATGCCTCGAAGCCGCCCCCCTTACCCCGCCGAGTTCCGGGCCCGGAAAATCGCGTTGGCGCGCGCTGGCCGCTCGCCCGAGGATCTCGCCAAGGAATTCGAACCGTGCAGCCACACGATCCGTTCCTGGCTGGCGGCCGCTGGCCGCGCCGGCGTGACGCCGAGCCGGCCGTCCTCGGGCCTTGACGCGGACGAACGCGAGGAGCTCCGGCGTCTGCGCCGCGAGAACCGCCAGCTTCGCCAGGAGCGTGGAACCGTCGGTGACGCGCAGCGACACATCCTGGCAAAGGCGCTCGACGGGTCGACCGTCCCCCGGACGGTCGACCGATCCGTCTCGCCCTGGTTCGCTCGGAGCGACGCGACGTCGCCGAGGTCTTCCGGTTCATGACCGCGAACCGGGCCGAATTCCCGATCGCCGCCATGTGTGCCGCCTTCGGCGTTTCGCGTAGCGGCGACTATGCGTGGCGCGATCGCCGGCCATCGGCGAGAGCCAGGGCGGATGCCGCGCCGAGCGAGCGGATCGTCGCCAGTCACGCGCGCTCCGGCGCGACCTATGGCGCCCCACGCATCCGCGCCGACCTGCATGCCGACGGTCAGGCCATCGGCCGCAAGCGGGTCGCGCGACTGATGCGACAGGCCGGCCTTGCCGGGGTGAGCCGGCGTCGCGGTCCGCGGACCCCGATCCGTGACGCCCGGTCACGGCCCGCCGGCGATCTGGTGGACCGGAACGTCTTCGCCGAGAAGCCCGACGTGCTCTGGGTCGCGGAATCACCCCCGGTCAAGCCGGGGGCAGGCTTTACGTTCCCACCTGGGCGGGCTTTCTGTATCTGGCGGTCGTGCTCGACGCGTTTTCCCGGCGCATCGTGGGCTGGGCGATGGGGACCGACCTGAAGACCGATCTCGTCCTGAACGCCCTGAACATGGCCGTCCAGCAGCGCCGGCCCGGCAACGTGATCCATCATTCGGACCAGGGATCGCAATACACGTCCGTGGCCTTCGGCCTGCGATGCAAGGAAGCGGGCGTCCGTCCGTCGATGGGATCCGTCGGCGACGCGGCAGCCTGCCCTCGGGCCGGCGCAGCCGGACCCGGGGGACAACGCCATGTGCGAGAGCGTCTTCGCGACGCTCGAATGCGAACTGCTTCAACGCCGCAAGTTCCAGACGAAGGCGGAGGCCCGCATGGGCGTCTTCGTCTTCGTCGAGGGATGGTACAACCCGTCACGCCGCCGCCCGCTTCGTCCCGCCCGGAATGCGGATCACCCGCGTCCAGTGGTCGGGGGACACCTCGCCCACGCCCGGCGCGGGCGGCGGGCCTGTCGAACATCGACGGCGACGACAGCCGCATGGACGCCGACCACCCCTCCGTGGCCTCGGTCGCGCGTCGCTCCGGGGGGCCGCGCCGAAGCGCTACACCCCCGGGGCGCGCGGATCGCCATAGAGCAACAGGCCGCGGGGTGGCGCCGGGAGCGTATCGCCCGCGAGGAGCGCCTCCGCGAATTCGACCGAGCGGAGCACGGCGACGGGATCGTACGGCTTGCCGACGAAGCCGAGGGCGAGGTGCCGGTGGTGCGCGGCCTCGATCGCCTGCGCGCTGACGAAGAGGGGGACGACGTCGCGCCGCAGCAGGTCCCGCGCGAGATCGATGCCGGCGCCTCGCCCGTCGCGGAGATTGATGTCGACGATCGCGACGACGGGGGCCGGGGCGATCTCGGCCAGCCGCAGCGCCATGGCCGCGCTGGAGGCCGGCCCCCGGACCTGATGCCCGGCCTCCTCGAGGGTCAACTGCAGGACGACCGCCGTCAGCGGCTCATCCTCGACCAGCAGGACGATCATGGCGACGAAGCATCGGTCTCCCGGCACGCTCGAGCCCGCGGGCGAACGTCGCCGCGGCGAACGGCCGGGAATTCCCGGCCGGTCGGGTGCGGCTCAGGAACCACGGAAAATCCATGCACGCAAGTGATCAAACAGCAGTCCTTCACTCTCTTTTCCGAGTGGCGATCTTCGTGATCACCGGCTTTTTCTCGTCCTCGTCACGGTGTACCGGACGGATGTTCACCGTGACCAGCCCTCCTCGGCGACGGTGCAACGCCCGGAAGGGGCCGGTCCACGGCCCGGTCCCCTCCGGCAACCCGAGGCGTCCGAAGCGCGACCCGATCCCGCCCTCGCCGCTCGGATCGAGCGGGACGCCCGGCCCGTCGTCCTGGCGATCGACCGCGTCCGACCGGGGGATCCTGCCGTTCCCGGAGCGAACAAGGCATCAACAGGGTGGATCCGCCAGCATCGCTTCACCGGCGGCGGCGAGCCCCTCCTTCACCGCGAGATCGCCGGCCGAACCCGTCGCCCCCGTGGCCCTCGCCCCGACGCCGGCCGCGCTCCTGCGGCTCTCCGTCGGCAACGGCAGCCCCGCCACGCTGCCCGACCTGACGGCCGAGGCCGTGCGCGCGCCGGGGGCGATGCGGGAGGAGGCGCTCCAGTACGGGCCCCTCCACGGCAACGACGCGCTGCGCGACGGGCAGTTGCGCCTCCTGGCCGAGGACGGCGTCCGCACGGCACCCGACGCGATCATCGTGGTGGACGGCGGCAAGCAGGCACTCGAATTCGTCGCCCGTGCGCACCTGTCGCCCGGCGACCTCGTCGCCCTCACCGTGCCGACGGTCCTCACCGCCATCGGGATCCTCCGGCGGGAGGGGGCGACCTTGCTGCCGCCGAACCGGAGCGGGCGTGC
>JBIJED010000536.1:0-2865 GCA_044343785.1 Azospirillales bacterium
CGGCGAGCCGCCGGACCTGCCCGTCGCCGTCCTGGGACAGGCGGGCGAGGGCCCGGTCGATCCGCTCGCCGAGGCCGGGATCGGCGAAGGCGAGACCGGGCGCCTCCTCCAGCACGAAGCCGTCGAGGCCGGCGGGCGTGGCGACGGTGACGCGATGGCGCCCGCGCTCGTCCCGCTCCACCGACAGGATGCGGCCGACGACCGTCCGCGGCCCCGGCAGGCGCACCTCCGCGCCCCGGAGTGCGGCGAGCAGCGCGCCGGGTCCCTCCAGCGCGGCGGGACCGAAGGGAAGGCCGGCCAGCGCGTCGCGGGCCGAGGTCTCGCCCGGCAGCGTCACGCCCGCGACCGTGCCAGCGCCGTCGAGCACGACGAGCGACTTCAGCACGTCGTCGAGCTGGTCGCGCCGCACGGTGAGTTCGAGGGTGGCGTCGCCCCGCACCGTCGCCTCCCGCTCCAGATAGGCGACGCCCCCCGTCGACAGGACCACGCGCCGCAGCGGCGGATCGGCGGCGACGGCGACGGACGGGGCGAGCAGGAGCAGCAGCGCGGCGGTCGGCAGGGGGCGCATGGCGGGGTCCGTCGGTGGTCTCGACAGGGGCATGACACCGGCCGACTGTGGCGCGTTCGCGGCGTCGGCGTGGATCGCGGGCTTGCGCCACCGCCGGCCGGTGATAGGGTCGGGAGCCGAAACCTCCGACACCGGTTCCCGATGAAGACCGTCCTCGCCGTCGCGGCCCTCCTCCTCGTCTCCGCCTGCGCCATCGATCCGGGGCCGGTGACCGGCGACAGCCGCGCGCAGTGCCAGCGGTCGTGCCGCCAGTCGGTCAACGTCTGCGGCGACAGCGCGGCGTCCCAGTCGCAGATCGACCGGATGTCCCGGATCGACGCCGTCTGCGACAACCAGTACCGGCAGTGCCTCGCGCGCTGCGGGCTCTGAGGCCGGCGCGGACGCGCCGACCCATCTTCCGCCACGATCGGCTGGCAGAGCGACCGACATGATCCGGAATGTCCTCCTGGCCGTTCTCGGGGCCGTTCTCGGGGCCGTTCTCGGGGCCGGCCCGTTCGTCGCGGGTTCCGCCGGCGCACAGCCGGCGACGGCCCCCGTCGCCATCCCGCAGAGCCGGGAGCAGGTGGTCCTCTCCTTCGCGCCCGTGGTCCGGCAGACGGCGCCGGCCGTGGTGAACATCTTCACCCGGCGCGTGGTGCGGGAGCGGGCGGTGTCGCCGCTCCTCGACGATCCGTTCTTCCGCCGCTTCTTCGGCGACGCGCTGCCCCAGGGCCCGCGCGAGCGCGAGCGGGTGCAGAATTCGCTGGGGTCGGGCGTCATCGTCTCGCCGGACGGGCTGATCGTCACCAACGACCACGTCATCAAGGGCGCCGACGAGATCCAGGTGGTGCTGAACGACCGGCGGGAGTTCGACGCCCGCCTCGTCGCCGCCGATCCGCGCACCGACCTCGCGATCCTGCGCATCGATCCGGGCTCCGAACGGCTGCCGGCGCTCCCCTTCGCCGATTCGGACGCGCTGGAGGTCGGCGACCTCGTTCTCGCGATCGGCAACCCGTTCGGCGTCGGGCAGACGGTGACGATGGGCATCGTCTCCGCCGTCGCGCGGACGGGCACGGGGATCAGCGACTACAACTTCTTCATCCAGACCGACGCAGCCATCAACCCCGGCAATTCCGGCGGCGCGCTGGTGACGGTCGACGGCCGCCTCGCCGGGATCAACACGGCGATCTTCTCCCGCTCGGGCGGGTCGATCGGGATCGGCTTCGCGATCCCGGCCAGCATGGTGCGGACGGTCGTCGCCGCGGCCACCACGGGCGGGCGGCTCGTGCGTCCCTGGCTCGGCATCGCGGGCCAGCCGGTGACGTCGGACATCGCGCAGTCCCTCGGCCTGCCGCGGCCGGCGGGCGTGCTGGTGAACGGCGTCGATCCCGGCAGCCCGGCCGAGCGGGCGGGCCTGCGCCGGGGCGACATCGTGACCGCGGTGCAGGGACGGTCGGTCGACGATCCGGACGCGCTGCGCTACCGGTTCGCCACGCTCCCGATCGGTTCGCAGGCGGCGCTGGCCGTCACGCGCGACGGCCGGACGCGCGAGGTGGCGCTGGCCGTCGCCGCCCCGCCGGAGGATCCCCCGCGGGAGACCACGCCCATCCAGGGCCGCAACCCCTTCGCCGGGGCGCAGGTCGCGAACCTGTCGCCCGCACTGCTGGAGGAGGTCCGCCTGCCGACGCTCACCGCGCGCCAGGGCGTCGTCGTGCTGGACGTGGCGCAGGGAAGTCCTGCCGCGCGCATCGGGCTGCGGCCGGGCGACGTGGTGCTGCGGCTGAACGGGCGCGACGTGCGGCGCGTCCGCGACCTCACCGACGCGCTGCGGCAGCCGCCCGCCCAGGCCTGGCAGATCCAGGTCCGGCGCGGGGACCAGACCCTCAACACCAACATCCCGGCGGGGTGACGCCGGTGAGCGGCGGCGGCCTGTTCGAGGCGTCGGCCCCGCGACCGCTCGCCGACCGGCTGCGTCCGTCGACGCTCGACGAGGTGGTGGGGCAGGCGCACATCCTCGGGCCGGAGGGGCCGATCGGCCGCATGGTGCGCGCCCGCCGCCTCGCCTCCATGATCCTCTGGGGGCCGCCCGGCTGCGGCAAGACCACGATCGCGCGCCTGCTGGCCGGGCACACCGACCTGCACTTCGCGCCGCTGTCGGCCGTCTTCTCGGGCGTGGCCGACCTGCGCCGGGTGTTCGAGGAGGCGCGCGGGCGGCGGGCGGCGGGGACGGGCACGCTCCTGTTCGTCGACGAGATCCACCGCTTCAACCGCGCCCAGCAGGACGGCTTCCTGCCGTTCGTGGAGGAGGGGACGGTGAC
>JBIJED010000538.1:0-2863 GCA_044343785.1 Azospirillales bacterium
TTGCGCTTTTGCACGGAATCATCGCCACCATGCACACCATCGCGGACTTCTCGCGGATCGAGGGCTGACCAGATGACCGGAGCCGGCGTGACGACGAACTGGGTCTACAGTTTCGGCGACGGCAAGGCGCAGGGCCGCGCCGACATGCGGAACCTGCTGGGCGGCAAGGGCGCCAACCTGGCCGAGATGTCGGCGCTGGGCCTGCCGGTCCCGCCGGGCTTCACGATCACGACCGAGGTCTGCACCTGGTACTACGCCAACGGCCGCCGCCATCCCGACGATCTCGTGGGCCAGGTGGACGCGGCGCTGGCGGCGGTCGAGCGCATCATCGGGGCGAATTTCGGCGACCCGGCGAACCCGCTGCTGGTCTCGGTCCGCTCCGGCGCCCGGGCGTCCATGCCGGGCATGATGGACACGGTCCTCAACCTCGGCCTCAACGACACGACGGTCGAGGGGCTGGCGAAGCGGTCGGGCGACGCGCGCTTCGCCTACGACAGCTATCGCCGCTTCATCCAGATGTTCGGCAACGTGGTGCTCGACGTCGACCACCACAATTTCGAGGAGGTTCTCGACGACCACAAGCGGGCGATCGGGCGCCATCTCGACACCGACCTGAAGGCCGACGACTGGAGGACGGTCATCGAGGGCTACAAGGCGGTCGTCCAGCGCGAGACGGGCAAGCCCTTCCCGCAGGCGGTGAAGGACCAGCTCTGGGGCGCCATCGGCGCCGTCTTCGGGAGCTGGATGAACCAGCGCGCGATCACCTACCGCCGCCTCCACGACATCCCGGCCGACTGGGGCACGGCGGTGAACGTGCAGGCGATGGTGTTCGGCAACATGGGCGACGACTGCTGCACCGGCGTCGCCTTCACCCGCAACCCGTCCACCGGCGAGAACGCCTTCTACGGCGAATACCTCGTCAACGCGCAGGGCGAGGACGTGGTGGCCGGCATCCGCACGCCGCAGCACCTGACCGTGGCCGGCAAGCACGCCAACGGCTCCGACCTGCCTGCGATGGAGGAGGTGATGCCCGCGGTGTTCGGGCAGCTCGACGCCGTTCGCCTCAAGCTCGAGCGCCACTACCGCGACATGCAGGACATCGAGTTCACGGTCCAGCAGGGCCGGCTCTACATGCTGCAGACGCGCAACGGCAAGCGCACGGCCGCGGCCGCGCTGAAGATCGCGGTCGACATGGCTCATGAGGGGCTGATCGACGAGGCGGAGGCGGTCAAGCGCATCGACCCGGCCTCGCTCGACCAGCTTCTCCACCCCACGCTGGACCCGCGGGCGAAGCGCCATGTGATCACCAAGGGCCTCCCGGCCTCGCCGGGGGCGGCGTCGGGCAAGGTGGTCTTCACCGCCGACGGGGCGGAGGCCGCGCGCCAGAAGGGCGAGAAGGTCATCCTCTGCCGGGTCGAGACGAGCCCCGAGGACATCCACGGCATGCACGCGGCCGAGGGCATCCTGACCACCCGCGGCGGCATGACGAGCCACGCGGCCGTGGTCGCCCGCGGCATGGGCCGGCCCTGCGTGTCGGGGGCGGGCGACATCCGCATCGATTCGAAGGCCGGCACGATGACCGTCGGCACGCTCCAGCTGAAGGCCGGCGACGTGCTGACGCTCGACGGCTCGACCGGCGAGGTGATGCTGGGCGAGGTGCCGACGATCCAGCCCGAACTGTCCGGCGACTTCGCCACGCTGATGGGCTGGGCCGACCGGTATCGCCGCATGAAGGTCCGCACCAACGCCGAAACGGTGCTGGACGCGACGACGGCGCGGAAGTTCGGGGCCGAGGGCATCGGGCTCTGCCGCACCGAGCACATGTTCTTCGAGGCCGACCGCATCGTCGCCGTGCGCGAGATGATCGTGGCCGAAAGCGAGGAGGCGCGCCGCACGGCGCTCGCCAAGATCGAGCCGATGCAGCGCAAGGACTTCGCGGACCTGTTCCGCATCATGCGCGGCCTGCCGGTGACGATCCGCTTCCTCGACCCGCCGCTGCACGAGTTCCTGCCCCACACCGACGCCGAGATCGCGCAGGTGGCGAAGGAGGCGAAGGTCGACGTCTCCAAGGTGCGCCACCGCGCGGCCCAGCTGGCCGAGGCGAACCCGATGCTGGGGCACCGGGGCGTGCGGCTCGGCATCTCCTACCCCGAGATCTACGAGATGCAGGCCCGCGCGGTGTTCGACGGGGCGATCGACGTGATCGAGGAGACGGGCGAGACGGTCGAGCCCGAGATCATGATCCCGCTGGTCGGCACCAAGCGCGAACTCGACCTGATGAAGGCGGTGGTGGAGACGGCGGCCGAGGCCGTCTTCGCGTCCCGCGGGCGGGAGATCCGCTATCTCGTCGGCACGATGATCGAGCTGCCGCGCGCGGCGCTGCGGGCGGCCGACATCGCCCAGACGGCCGAGTTCTTCAGCTTCGGCACCAACGACCTGACGCAGACGACGCTCGGCATCAGCCGCGACGACGCCGGCGGGTTCCTGCCCGCCTATCAGCGCGCCGGCATCTTCGAGCGCGATCCCTTCGCCACGCTGGACCAGGAGGGCGTGGGCGAGCTGATCCGCATCGCGGCCGAGCGGGGCCGGGCCACCAGGGCGGACATCAAGCTGGGCATCTGCGGCGAGCACGGCGGCGACCCGGCCTCGGTCGCCTTCTGCGAAGGGGTGGGGCTCGACTACGTCTCCTGCTCGCCTTACCGCGTCCCCATCGCCCGCCTCGCGGCGGCGCAGGCGGCGCTGACGGGCAGGACGGCGGCGCGGGACTGACTGAGGCGGGGGGGGGCGGCCACCACGTCCGCGGCGGCGGCCCCCTCTCCCCCGCCCCCTCTCCCCGGTGGGGAGAGGGGAGTGAATCTGAAGC
>JBIJED010000537.1:0-2863 GCA_044343785.1 Azospirillales bacterium
TGACCTACCTCGACGAGGTGCACGCGGTCGGCCTCTACGGGCCGCGCGGCGGCGGCATCTCCGAGCGCGAGGGCCTCGCCCACCGGGTCACGGCGATCGAGGGCACGCTCGGCAAGGCGTTCGGCGTGGTGGGGGGCTACATCGCCGCCTCGGCGGCGCTGTGCGACTTCGTCCGCAGCTTCGCCTCCGGCTTCATCTTCACCACCGCCCTGCCCCCGCACGTGGCGGCGGGTGCCGCGGCGAGCATCCGGCACCTGAAGTCCAGCGGCGTGGAGCGGGAGCGCCAGCGTGACCGCGTGGCGGCGGTGCGCGCCCGGCTCGACGCGGCCGGCATCCCGCACCTCGCGAATCCCAGCCACATCGTGCCCGTGATGGTGGGCGACGCCGCCCGTTGCAAGCGGATCAGCGACCGGTTGCTGGAGGAGCACGGGATCTACATCCAGCCGATCAACTATCCGACCGTGCCGCGGCGGACCGAGCGGCTGCGCATCACCCCCTCCCCCTTCCACACCGACGCCGACATCGACGCGCTGGTCGCGGCGCTGTCGTCGATCTGGGGCGAGGTCGGGCTGCGCCGGGCGGCGTGAGGCGGCGCACGCCCTCTTGACACCGAGGGGCGGGGGGGCCTATACCCCCCGCGACCTCCACGGACCCTTCGGGGTCCGTCGCACGTGGGCCCGTAGCTCAGCTGGGAGAGCGCCTCGTTCGCAATGAGGAGGTCAGCGGTTCGATCCCGCTCGGGTCCACCATTTTCACTCGTTCCGTCGTTTCCGCATGTCCGGGATCGTGATCACGCTGCTCGACGTCCTGACGGTCGGGGCGGCCCTCGCGTCGGGCGTGCTGTGGTGGCTCGCCAGCCGGAACCGGCTGCGCCGGGTGAGCCGGTTCGAGGCCCTGGACGCGGCCGACATCAACCGCATCGTCGTCGCGCTCAACCGGACCCAGACGCTGAACGCCCGCGCGGCCCTCGCGACGGCGGTCGCCGCCGGCCTGGCCGGACTGCGGGTGCTGCTGGGACTGGCGGGGTTCTGAGGGCATTCCACGCGCCGTCGCGCCCGCTCGTGGCTCGGCAGCCGCTCGGGCGGGCCGCGCCCCCCTCGCGCCGACGCGACCCCGCGACACGCGTGCGAAAAACCGATAGTGTTCGAACGTTCGGAAGCAGGAGCCCGGGTTCGCACGGGCACGGGAACCGCATGCGACGCAGGCCGCGCGACGTTCGGGGATGGCGGACCATGGATCGCGCGCGCGTGCTGGCCCTGGTGATCGCGCTGGCCGCCGTCGGCCTCGCCGCGACCGCCCTCGGGCTGCGGTTCCGCCTCGGCGACGAGGCGGTCCAGGCGCGGGAGAACGCGCAATGGGTCGTCACCCAGACCCGGGTGGAGCATCTGCGGGTCCTGCAGGAGGCCATGCGCGTGCAGGCCGGGGAATCGGACCCCGATGCGCTTTCGACGCGGTTCGAGATCTTCGCCGGGCGTGTGATCACCCTCGCGCAGGCGCCGATGCTGAACGAGCTTCGCCTGGAGCCTGCGGTCGCGGACGTGCTCGTCCGCGCCAGGGCCGCCGTCGCCGCCGTCGACCGCGTCGGCGCCTCCGGCGATGCGGCGACGATCCGGACCCATCTCGAGCCCCTCGCCGGGCCGTTCCAGGCGGCGATGCTGGCGACGCTGGCCTTCGCCGTGGACCGGCAGCAGCGCCGCCACGACGCGCTCAGCGACCTCGCATCATGGACCGGCGTGGCGACGATCGTGCTCGTGGGCGGCGTGGTGCTGTTCGCCGCCGTGGCGCTCGTCCAGCTGGGTCGGCTGAGGGAGGCGAACGCGGCCAAGACGCGCTTCCTCGCCGCGATGAGCCACGAGCTGCGCACGCCGCTCAACGCCGTCATCGGCTTCGCCGACCTGATGCGGGGGCCGCTGTTCCCGTCCATCCCCGACCGGAAGAAGATCGAGTATCTCGACGACATCCACGCGAGCGGCGTCCACCTGCTCTCGTTGATCGACGACATCCTCGACCTCGCCAAGGTGGAGGCCGGCCGCGTGCCGCTGCGCCCGGAGCCGCTGGCCCCGCGGGCGATCGTCAGGGAGGCGCTGCGCACGCTGCGCATCCCCATGCGCGAACGGGGGATCACGATCCGCTTCTCGGCCCCGGCGGCGCTGCCGCCGGTCAGCGCCGACCGGCGGGCGCTGCTCCAGATCCTGCTCAACCTGCTGTCCAACGCCGTCAAGTTCTCCGACGGTCCCGGAAGCCGCATCGTGGTGCGCGCGGCCCCGTTCGGCGACGGGCTGATGCGCTTTTCGGTCGAGAACCGGGGTCCGGGCGTCCCGCCGGCGGTGATCGCCCGGCTCGGCGAGCCGTTCGTGCAGGACGACGACCCCACCCGGGCGGCGGGCCGCGGCGCCGGGCTCGGGCTCGCGATCTCGGTCCGCCTCGCCGAGGCGATGGACGGGTCGCTCGTCATCGAGGACGGGCGCGATGGCGTCACACGGGTGCTGGTGACGCTCCCGACCGCCGCCCTTCCCCCCGCCGCCGCGAGCCACTAGGCTCTGGCCGCCCGCAGACCCGGAGAGGCGCATGGCCGATTTCCGCAAGCTCGACGACAGCGTCACCGTCGCCCCGCAGATCACCGTCCCCGACGTCGCGGCGATCGCGGCGGCCGGGTTCCGGGCGATCGTGAACAACCGGCCCGACGGCGAGGAGCCGGGGCAGCCCGACCACGAGACCGTGGCCGCCGAGGCCGCGCGGCACGGGCTCGCCTATCACTACGTGCCCGTCACGAACGCCACGCTCGGACCCGACGCGGTGGCCGCCTTCGGCAAGGTGGTGGACGAGGCCGGCGGCCCGGTCCTGGCCCACTGCCGCTCGGGCA
>JBIJED010000051.1:0-10170 GCA_044343785.1 Azospirillales bacterium
ATCGACGGCACCGTCGCGCACCAGCCCCGGCGAAGCGGCCATGGCCCGGGCGACCGCGGCCCAGCGGGCGGGGCCGGGGAAGGGCGCGAGTTCGGCCAGCGCCACCACCTCGACGCCCGCGCGTAGCAGTTCCGCCGCGACCTGCAGGTTGAGCGGCCCGTTTCCCCCCAGGAGGACCCGGCGCCCCGGCGCCACGCGATAGGCGCGCAGCAGCGTCTGCGCGGCGCCCGTGGTCATGAAGCCGGGCAGCGTCCACCCCGGCATCGGCACCGCGCGTTCGTAGGCGCCGGGCGCCAGGATCAGCCGCCGGGGCCGGTAGACGAGGGACCGGCCGGGGGCGGTCGCCGCGATCTCGTCCGGCGCGAAGGCGCCCCACACCGCCGCCCCGTGGACGAAGGCGACGCCCGCCGCGCGGGTGGCCTCGATCAGCGCGACGCCGGCGGCGAACTGCGCGTCGGTCGGGCCGTCGCGGAAGGCGAGCGACCTGCCCGGCTGCTTGAAGTACTGGCCCCCCGGCGACGGCCGCTCGTCCAGCAGCACGACCGAGGCACCGGCGCGGCGCGCGGCCAGCGCCGCCGAGAGGCCGGCCGGGCCGCCGCCGACGACCAGAACGTCCGGGCCGGCGGTCTCGGCGGACGCGGAGGGGGCCGCAGCGGGCCCCGGCGGCCCGCCCACCCCCTGGCGGCGGACGGTCATGCCGGGCACGACGGGGGTCATGCAGGCGCGCTGGTCGGGGACGCCGTCGACCGTGACGAGACAGTCCTGGCAGGCGCCCATCCCGCAGAAGACGCCGCGCCGGCCGCCGCGCCGCGTGTCGCGGACGTCGAGGTGACCGGCGGCGGTGAGGGCGGCGGCCAGCATCTCGCCGGGGCGGGCCTCCAGCGGAGCGCCGTCGAAGCGGATCTCGACCGGGTCGGTCGCGGCGACGATGCCGGGGGCGGGGACGCGCACGGCGGGTCAGGCCGGATCGGCGGGGCCGGCGGCCCGGCGCCGGTGGGCCGCCAGCGCCATCAGCGCCCGGTCCCGCCACGCCACCCGCGCCTCCCACCGGTCGAGCGGCACCAGCGCGCGGCGCTGGTCGTCGGCGGCGGCGACCAGATCGTCGGTCCACGGATCGTCCTGCCCGCGGAGCGCCCCCATCCGGGCATAGGCGGCGCCCATGCGGCGCGCGTGCTCCCGCAGGCCGCCGCGATAGTTGAGGTCCGAGGTCTCGAACGGCCCGATCACCGACCAGCGCAGGCCGAGCCCGTCGGTCATCACCCGGTCGATGTCGGCGACCGAGGCCACGCCGTCGCGCACGAGGCAATAGGCCTCGCGCAGGACCGCACCCTGGAGGCGGTTGAAGACGAAGCCCTCGATCTCCCGCCCCAGGACGACCGGGGACTGGCCGGCGCCTTCCATCAGGGCGCGGGTGCGCGCGACCGCTTCCCTGGCGGTGAAGGGCGCGGGCACGAGTTCCACCACCGGCAGGAGGAAGGGCGGGTTGGCCGGATGCGCGACGAGGCACCGCGCGCGACCCGGCAGGTCGCCCGCGATCCCGGACACCGGAATGGCCGAGGACGAGCTGGCGAGCACGGCGTCGGGGCGGGCCAGGCGGTCCATCTCGGCGAACAGCGGCGCCTTCACGTCGCGCCGTTCGAGAACGTTCTCCTGCACGTGCACGGCGCCGTCGAGCGCGTCGGCGAGGCCGGTCGCGACGCGGACCCGCGCCGCCACGGCCGCCGGCGCCTCGTCCAGCAGGCCGAACGCGGCGAGGCCGTCGAGCCGCGCGGCCAGCGCCGCCGGCACCCGGTCGAGCGCGGCCGGGTCGGCGTCGTGCAGCGCCACGGGGTGGCCGGCGCGGGCGAACACGATCGCCCAGCCGATCCCCATGCTGCCGGCCCCCACGAGGGCCACGGGCGAGGACCGGGCCGTGAGGGGATCGGTCATGGGGGCTCCAGACGCTTCGGTTCGCATCACGAACGGACGGTGCTGTATTTCGCGCCCGGGCCGGCGGCGTCAAGCCCGGCGGTTCAGCGGACGTAGCTGGCGCCGTTGACGTCGAGGGTGGCGCCGGTGAGGTGGCGGGCCTTGCCGGTGGCGAGGAAGGCGACGAGGTGGCCGATGTCGTCCGGCGGGACCCACTCGCCCATCTGGAGGGTCGCGGTCACCCGGTCCTCGCCGCCCTGAAGGGCCGCGAAATCCTCCGACATCCGGGTGCGGACGACGCCCGGCGCCACGACGTAGCTGAGGACGCCGCGCCTCGCGTAGCCGCGCGCCACCGTCTGCGCCGCCGCCTTCACCGCGGCCTTGCTGGCCGCGTACGCGATCATCGACGGGTCGGTCACCCCCCGTTGCGCCGCCCAGGAGGAGATGGTGACGAGGACCCCGTCGCCGTCGGGGTGGCCCGGGCCGCGGCCGGTCTCCAGCCAATGGCCGACGGCGTTGCGCATGAGGCGCGTCGGCGACAGGACGTTCACCCGCATCTGGCGCTCCCAGTTGTCGTCCCACGCCTCGATCGGATCCTCCACCCCGCCGCCCCAGAGCATGATCGCGGCGTTCAGCACCACGGCGTCGACCTTGCCCTTCCAGCCGACCGCCGTCGACCAGAGCGCGTCCATCGCCGCGGGGTCGGCCTGATCGGCCGGGACCAGCAGGCTGTGGTCGCGGGAAAAGCCCGCGGCGGCGGCCTCGGCGCCCGCATGGTCGCCCCGGTAGTGCAGGACGACCGAGGCCCCAGCCACGCCCAGGGCGGCGGCGACGGCCGCGCCGATGCCCTTTGACGCGCCCGTGACCAGCACCACCCGGCCCTTCAGATCCGACATCGTCGACCGCTCCCGTCCCGGAATCCCTGTCGCCAGCATGTTCGCTTGGCGCACAACAAATTCTCATTGCGCACAAGCGTGCGCGCGTCAATCCTTCCCCGAAAGTCGCACGGACGCCATGGGCGGGCATCGGGGATCGGAAACGTGACGGACGAGACGGGGTGGCCGACCGGCCCGCGAGGGCGTCGGCGGGATCGGGGGGCGGTCCGGTGCGCCTGATCCTGCGGATGATCGACCGCATGAACGCGGCGCTCGCGATCGTGGTCGGGGTGCTGCTGATGATCATCACCGCCGCGGTGTTCGGGCAGGTGATGGTGCGCTTCGTGCTGACGGCCGTCGGCATCAACATCAGCGCGCCCTGGACCGAGGAGCTGGCCCGCTACCTCCTGATCTGGGTGGTCTTCCTCGGCGCGGCGGTCGGCTGCCGCAAGGCGCAGCTGATCGCGCTGGAGTTCGTGGTCCAGGCCCTGCCGTCCCTGCCGGGGCAGATGCTGCGCCACGGCACGCTGCTCCTGTGCGTGGCGTTCTTCGCCATGATGGTGTGGGTGGGGCTTCCCTTCGTCACGCTGGGCGAGACCGAGACGTCGCCCGTCATGCAGATCCCCAAGAGCCGGGTCTACTGGGCCATGCCGGTCGGCGCCGCGCTGATGATCCTCAACACCTTCGCCCTGATGGCGGAGGCGGCGCTCGACGGGCGGGACATCCGCAAGGTCGGCGTCGCCGCGGACGTGGAGTGACGGTCTGATGGTCGCGGCCCTCCTCCTCATGCTGGGTCTGTTCGCGGCGGGCGTGCCGATCGCGCTGGCGCTCGGCATGGCCGCCCTGCCGACGCTGGTCGAGCGGAACATCCCGCTGATCGCCGTGCCGCAGGTGGTGTTCGACAGCCTGGACAGCTTCGCGCTGATGGCGCTGCCGCTCTACGTGCTGGCCGGGCGGCTGATGCAGGTGGGCGGCATCGCCCAGCGGCTGGTCGGCTTCGCCATCGCGATCGTGGGCTATCTGCCGGGCGGTCTGGCGGCCTCGGTCGTCCTGACCTCGATGCTGTTCGCCACGATCTCCGGCTCCTCGGCCGCGACGGCGGCGGCGATCGGGTCGGTCCTGATCCCGGAGATGGAGAAGCAGAAGTACCCCCGGCCCTTCGCGGCCTCGGTCGTGGCGTCGTCGGGCGAACTCGGCGTCATCATCCCGCCGTCCACGCCGATGGTGATCTACGCCGTCATCACCGGCGCCTCGATCACCCAGCTCTTCGTGGCCGGGCTCCTGCCCGGGCTGATGATCGGCCTGTCGCTGATCGCGACCACCACGATCGTGGCGGCCGTGAAGGGCTACGGGGTCCGGCCGGCCTTCGTGTTCGCGAACTGGCTCGCGGGTCTGGTGATCGCGTTCCGCCGGGCGTTCCTGTCGCTCATGATGCCGGTGATCATCCTCGGCGGCATCTACGGCGGCTTCTTCACCGCGACCGAGGCGGCGGTGGTCGCCGTGATCTACGCGCTGATCATCGGCGTCCTCGTCTATGGCGAGATCAAGGTGCGCGACATCCCGCGCGTCTTCGCCGAGGCGGCGGTCACCTCGTCGATCGTGATGGTGATCGTCGCCTTCGCCTCGATGTTCGCCTTCGCGCTCAACCTGCTCCAGGCGCCGCAGACCATCGCCGCCGCCCTGTCGGGCGTCTCGTCGGACCCGCTGGTCTTCCTGCTGCTGGTCAACCTGTTCCTGCTCGTGGTCGGGATGTTCATGGAGACGTTCGCCGCGATCATCATCCTGGCGCCGATCCTGGCGCCGATCGCGGCGTCCTTCGGCATCGACCCGGTGCACTTCGGCCTGATCGTCATCGTCAACCTCGCGGTCGGCATGGTCACGCCGCCGGTGGGGGTGAACCTGTTCATCGCCTGCGGAATCGCGCGGATCAGCATGGAACAGCTGATGCGGCCGCTGGTGGTGTTCCTCGCGGTGCTCGTCACGAACCTGATGATCATCACCTACGTGCCGTCGCTCTCCCTCGCGCTGATCCGGTGAGGGCGCGGACGGCCACGCCAACCCATCCAACGACAACTGGAGGACAGGGATCATGAGATCGCTCACCACCCTCGCGGCCGGCATCGCCGTCGGGCTCACGATGGTCGCCGCCCCGGTGCGGGCCCAGGCCCCGATCGAGATCAACGTCGCGCACGTGCTCTCCGAGCAGAGCGCCTACAACGTCATCTTCGCGCGGTTCGGCGAACTGCTGCGCGAGCGCTCGAACGGTCGCGTGACGGTCCGCGTCCAGTGCTGCGGTGCCGCCGGCAACGAGGGCCGGCTGATCCAGTCGCTGCGCACCGGCGTCATCGACGGCGCCTTCGTCGGCGGCTCGTCGCTGGAGACGGTGGTGCCGGACTTCCGCGTCCTGTCGCTGCCCTACCTCTTCGACGACAACGAGCAGGCGAACCGCATCCTCCAGGGTCCGGTGGGCGACGAGATGCTGCGGCTCCTCGAGCCGTCGGGCATCGTGGGCATGGGCTGGGGCGCCATCTTCGAGCGCAACTATGCCGGCCGCAAGCCGGTGAACACGGCCGCCGACATGCGCGGGCTGAAGATCCGCGTGCTCCAGACCCCCGGCTTCGTCCTCGCCTACGAGGCGCTCGGCACCCAGCCGACCCCGATGGCGCTCGGCGAGGTGTTCCTGGCGCTCCAGAACGGCGTGGTCGACGCGCTCGAGGTCTCGCCCGATTCGGCCGTCGCCGACCGGTTCGTGGAGGTCATCACCCACTACACCCTCACCCGCACCCACCAGTCGACGACGGTCTTCGCCATGTCGAAGGCGAAGTTCGATGCGCTGCCGGCCGACGTGCGCACCCTGGTCCGCACGGCCGCGCGCGACGCGATCAAGGTCGGCCTCGACGCGCACGCCGAGCTGAACCGCCGCGGTCTCCAGACCATGCGGGACCGGGGGGTGAACGTGGTCGATCCGGACCTCTCCACCTTCATGGAGGCGGCCCGCCGGTCCTACGACCGGATCCTGGCCGACGCGCCGGGCGGCCGGGCGCTGATCCAGAAGATCAACGCCGCGAAGTGAGGACAGGGGGCGGTTCCGGCCGCCCCTTCGTCTTTCCGCCAAGGGGGGCGCCGTCCATGACCGACCTGACCGGCCGCGTCGTCCTGCTGACCGGGGCGTCCGGCGGCATCGGTGCCGCGATCGCCACGATCCTCGGCCGCGCCGGCGCGTCGGTCGTGGCCCACCACCTGGACGCGGGCGACCGCGCGGGCGCGGAGGCAGCCCTGGCCGACGTCCCGCCCGACCGCAAGCTGTTCCTCCCCGCCGACTTCGCCGAGCCGAAGGCCGCCGACCCGCTGTGGCGGGCCGCACGCGACTGGCGTGGCCGGATCGACGCGCTGGTCCTCAACGCCGCGATCACCCGCATGGGCGACGGGTTCGAGGATCCCGAGGAGGACTGGGAGGAGAGCTGGGACGCGCAGTGGCGCGTGAACGTGCTGGCGCCGGCCCGGCTCATGCGCGGTGCCGTCCGCCACTGGACGGCGCGCGACCGGGCGCTGGGCGACGGCGTGCTGGTCACGATGTCCAGCTGGAACGCCCAGCGCGGCTCCTCCAGCCCGCGCCAGATGGCCTATGCCGCGACGAAGGCGGCGATCAAGGCGACGGCGCAGACGGTGGCCCGCGGCTACGCCAGGCAGGGGGTCCTCAGCTACGTGATCGCGCCCGGCATCGTGCGGGCCGGCATGTCGCTGGAATTCGCGCGCACCCTCGGCGACGAGGGCGCCATCACCGCCGGGCTGCAGATGGGGGAATGGGTGCCGCCGGACGACATCGGCCACCTCGTCGCCTTCCTCGCCACCGGCAAGGCGCGGCACCTCACGGGGGCGACGCTGGACGTCAACGGGGCGACCTACGTGCGATAGGAGAGACGGCGGAGGTGAGGGTCCTCCCCACGACTCCTCCCTCAATCCGTCAGGGCCGCCGTGATCCGCTGGCTCGCGTCGAGCAGCACCGGCAGCAGCGCCTCGCGCATCTGGTCCACCGACATCCGCCCGACCTGGACGTGCATGTTGATGGCGGCGACCGTCTCGCCCATGCGGTTGCGCACCGGCACGGCGAGGGAGCGCAGGCCGACCTCGATCTCCTGGTCGACGATCGCCCAGCCCTGGCGGCCCGCCGTGTCGATGGCGCTGCGCAGGTCGACCATGCTGGAGACGGTGAAGGGCGTCAGCCTGCGCAGCTTCACCTCGGACAGGAAGCGGGCCCGGTCCTCGGGCGGCAGGCCGGCGATCATCACCCGGCCCATCGAGCTGCAGAACGCCGGAAGCCGGCTTCCGACGCTGAGGCCCACGGTCATCACCCGCGCCGTGGGCACGCGGGTGATGTAGACGATCTCGTGCCCGTCGAGGATCGAGGCCGAGCAGCTCTCCCCCGTCTGGGCGACGATGTCGCGCATGATCGGCTCGGCGATCTCCCACAGGCTCATCGACGACATGTAGGCGAAGCCGAGGTCCAGAACCTTGGGCAGGAGCCAGAAGTGCTTGCCGTCGGTGGCGGCGTAGTTCGCCCGCACGAGGGTGAGCAGGAACCGGCGCGCCGTGGCGCGGCGCATGTCGGTCTGCTGCGCCACCTCCGACAGCGTCATCACCGGATGCTCGCGGCTGAAGGCCCGGATGACCTGGAGCCCGCGCACGAGCGACTGGACATGGTCGCGGTCGTCGGCCGGGAGGCGTTCGTCGTCCTGGTCGTTCACGGAGGCCATCGTACGGCGGGTTCCGGGCATGGAACGTCCCCGGACGCCGCAGTCTCGGCGACACCGAGGTGGGCGTGCAAGCCCCGTGCGGCACGGGTGCCGCGCCGCACGGGTCCGGCCGGGCTCATTCGACGACGTGCAGGTCCTGGAACCCGCGCGTCAGCGGTTCGCCGCCGCCCGGCCGCGCCACCACCACGTCCTCGACCCGGGCGCTCGGCAGCGTCGTGCGGAAGATGCTGGGCTCCACCGTGAACATCATGCCCTCGCGAAGCAGGGTGCCGTCGCCCTTGGTCAGGAACGGCGGCTCGTGCACGTCCCAGCCGATGCCGTGGCCCGTGCGGTGGCGGAAGAACTCGCCGTAGCCGGCGTCGTCGAGGGACCTGCGGGTGGCGTGGTCGACCCCCTCGCAGGTGGCGACGCCCGCCTTCATGGCGGCGATGCCCGCGCGCTGGCTCTCCATCACGAGGCGATGGACCTTCACCTGCTCCTCCGACGGGGCGCCGAAGCACACCGTGCGGCCGAAGTCGTAGCAGAGGCCCTGCCAGGAGGCGCCGAAGTCGAACAGCAGCGCCACCGGCGGGCGCAGCGGGCGCTTCCAGCTCTCCAGCCGCCGGCCGAACATGAGCGGATGCTCCGGCCCGACGGGATAGAGCGAGGTGGTGAAGGTGGGCCCGAGCGAGCCCTGCCGCTTCATCTGGTAGTCGACCTCGGCGATGACGTCGAGTTCGGTCATCCCGAACGTCAGCCTGGGCAGGACCTGGGCGAAGGCCGCCTCGGTGATCTCGCCCGCCTTGCGCATCAGCGCGATCTCCTCGTCGCTCTTCACGACGCGCATCTCGCGCAGGATGGCGGTGCCCGAGACGAACGCCGCGTCCGGCACGATGCGCTGGAGGTGGACCAGCGATTCCGCGTGGGCGAAATCGCTCACCGCCACCCGCGGCTTCGCCGGCAGGCGGAACCCGGCGAGGATGTCGCGGACCATGCGCTCGGGATCGTCCCAGTCGCCCAGCACGCGCAGGTCGACGCCCTTCATCCCGCCCTTGCCGCCGTATTCCGCCGTCATCCGGGGCAGGGCCAGCACGGGGCCCGCGTCCGGCGTCAGCCACGCGCCCTCCAGCCAGCCGCCGGGATGCAGCGTGGCGCCGTAGTTGGGGATGTCGCGCGCGATGCCGGCGAGATAGTCGAGATCGGTCGAGATCGGCACGAAGGCCAGGTCGGCCTTGCCGGCGAGCAGGGCCTGGAAACGCGAGAGGCGATCGGTGCTGGACGCCATGGGTCTTCCTCCTCGGCAGGGACGCCCGGCCTTCGCGGCGGGGCCTTGGTGGTCGGCGGGTCCGCTCAGGCGGGGGCCGCGTTCAGGTGACAGGCGGACAGGTGCCCGGGCGCGATCTCGACCAGCGGCGGCCGCTCGACGCGGCAGCGGTCCATGGCGTGCCGGCAGCGCGGATGGAAATGGCACCCCGTCGGCGGGTCGAGCGGCGACGGGATCTCGCCCTTCACCGGCTCGAACGCGCGGCTGCGCCGCTCGATGCGCGGAACCTCGTCGAGCAGCGCGCGGGTGTAGGGGTGGTTGGGCGTGCGGAACAGGGTGTCGGTGTCCGCCGTCTCGACCACGCGGCCGAGATACATGACGACCACCCGGTCGCTGATGTGTTCCACCACGCCGAGGTCGTGGCTGATGAACAGGTAGGTGAGGTCGAACTGCTCCTTCAGGTCCATGAAGAGGTTCAGGATCTGGGCCTGGATCGACACGTCGAGCGCCGAGATCGCCTCGTCGCAGATGAGGAAGTCCGGCTTCACGGCGAGCGCGCGGGCGATGCAGATGCGCTGGCGCTGCCCGCCGGAGAACTGGTGCGGCAGCCGGCGGCGCAGCGCGGGATCGATGCCGCACCGCTCCATCACCTCGGCCACGTACGCGTCGGCCGCCGCGCGGCCGACGAGGCCGTGGGCCACCGGCGCCTCGCCGATGGCGTCGCCCACGCGCTTGCGCGGGTTCAGCGAGGAGAACGGGTCCTGGAAGATCATCTGGACCCCCAGACCCTCGCGCACGGTCCGCGGCCGGGCGACGTCGGCGCCCCTGTAGCGGACCGAGCCCTCGCTCGGCGTCAGGATGCCCGCGATCAGGCGGCCGACCGTGGACTTGCCGCAGCCGCTCTCGCCCACGAGGCCGACGACCTCGCCGCGCCGGACGCGCAGGCTGACCCCGTCGACCGCGTGCACGATCGCGGGCCGGTAGCGGGCGCCGGCGAGGTTGAGGACGCGCGCCGACAGGTCGACCGGGCGGACGAACCGCCTGGACACGCCGGTCAGTTCGACGAGGGGGGCCGGGCCGTCGGTCATCGGGGCTCGTCGGGAACGGGGTGGTGGCAGCGGACCTCGCGCCCCGGGGCGGGCGCGACCACGGGCGGCTCGGCCTCGCAGGCGGCGTCGGCGCGCCCGCAGCGGGTGCGGAAGCCGCAGCCCGACGGCACCGTCCCCAGCGAGGGGATGCGGCCGGGGATCTGCGGCAGGCGGGTCCAGCGCCGCCCGCGCCGGGGCACCGAGGCGAGGAGGCCGCGGGTGTAGTGGTGGCCGGGCCGGTCGAGCACGTCGTCCACGCCGCCCTGCTCGACGATCCGGCCGGCGTACATCACCGCGATCCG
>JBIJED010000540.1:0-2862 GCA_044343785.1 Azospirillales bacterium
AGTGCGTGGCCACGAAGTGCGGCACGCGCAGGTCGCCGCCCGTCGTGGACCAGCCGACCAGCGGGAGACCGTCCGCCAGCGAGCGCGTGCCCCCGATCCACGGCCCCGGCCCCTCGACGCCCTCGGCCAGCACCGAGGCGGTCAGCAGCGTCGCCACCGCGCCCAGCACGAGCCCCAGCCCGCCGCCCAGGCGGATCCCTTCGCCGTGGCGGCCGGGGCTGAGCAGGATCACGAGGCCGATCACGAACGAACCGGCAACGATCGAGAGGGCGCCCACGCCCATCAGGCTGTAGAGGGTGCGCTCCAGATCCGAGCCGTCGGCGTAGTGGGAGGCCGTGCCACGTGCGGCCTGGAGCGTGATGTAGAGCACCTCCAGCGTCGACGCGATCAAGACCGCCCCGGCCGCCCACCGCACCGCCCGCCCGTCCCGCCGTTCGGCCGGGATCAGCGGCAGGAGCAGGACCAGCGTCGCCATCAGCATCGCCAGCGAGAGCTGGAACTTGATCGGCTTGGCCCAGACGGTCGCGCCGTGGAGCGTCCGCTCGTCGATCGCGAGGGCGACGAGCGAGGGCGGCAGGAGCGCCAGCGACAGGCCGATGCCGGCCACCAGCATGCCGGCCGCGGGCGAAACGGCGGGAAGGCGGGGGAGCGACACGGCGGTCATACGGCGTCTCCGGCACGCGAACGCGACGCCGGGACGGCCCGGCAGCCCTGGAAGAGGAGGAGGCCAAGAGGGCCGAACAGGAAGGTCGCCAGCAGGATCGGCGCCTGGACGAGGCGCCCGATCCCCAGCGCATCCGCGCGGGTCGCGATCCAGACGCCGACGAACAGGTCGAAGGCGAGATAATGGATCCAGCCGGCCAGGAGGACGGGATCGGACAGGAAGAGTGCGCGGACCTCGGCGATGCTGCCGAAGCCACCGCCCTCCACCCGGAAGAAGAAGACGAAGACGAGGGCGGCGTAGGCGATCGACAGCAGCACCACGATCCCGTCCCGCACGGCGGTGATCACGAGAGGGTGGCGCGGGAGCAGGATCAGCGCCACCCAACCCGTCATGGCCACCGTTCCGGCGAGGCCGAACAACGCGTCGAAATCCATCGTGGCCTCACCATCTTGACAGTGACCAAATCAAACTGATGCGTTATCTTGACGGCGTCAAGTCCGATGTCGGCGGATGCGGGGGCGGGGTTGGAGACGGAGACCAGGGGCGGTCGCTATCATCACGGCGACCTTCGGAACGCGCTCGTCCAGGCGGCCCTCGCGATGCTGGAGCAGGACGGGCTCGACCGGCTGACGCTCCGCGGCGTCGCGGCCGCGGTCGGCGTGTCGCACGCAGCGCCCGGGCATCATTTCGGAACGTTGACGGGGCTGCGGACGGCGTTGGCCGCGATCGGCCACGTGCGGTTCGGCGCGTCGATGCGGGCCGAGCGGGCGGCGGTGCCGGGCGATGCGGCCGCGCAGATGCGGGCGGCGCGCCGGGGCTATCTGTCCTTCGCCATGGGACAGCCGGCGCTCTTCCGCCTGATGGGCTCGTCGCCGCTGCTCGACTGGTCGGACCCCGAACTCGGCCGGGCGGCGGCGGCGGCGCGGGCGGAACTCACGGCGATCTGCGCGCCGGCGGCCGACCGGCTGGGTCTGATGTCGGAGGAGGCGCGCACGGCGCTCGAGCACCTCGTCTGGTCGGAGGCGCACGGCTACGCGCTGCTGCGCATCGATGGGCAGATCGCAGACGTCATGGCGGACACCCCGTCACCCGATCTGGCCGCGCTCCTGTTCGGCGGCGAGGATGGCGCGTAGTCCCTCCCGGAAGGTCGGGAAGGCGAGCCGAACGCCGAGATCGCGCCTGATCCGGTCGTTCCGGACGCGCCGGTTCTCGGCATAGAACTCGGCCGCCATGGGCGAGAGGGTGGAGGGGTCGAAGGGCACGAGCGGCGGCGGCTCGCGCCCGAGGAGCCGGCACGCCTCGGCGATGACCTCGTGGCTGGGGCCGGGCTCGTCGTCGGCGACGTTGTAGACCGCTTGCGCGTCGGGCCGGTCGATCGAGGCGGAAAGCACTGCCGCGATGTCGTCCACGTGGATGCGGCTGAAGAACTGCCCGGGCTTGTCGACGCGCCGCGCGCGGCCGGCGCGGATGTCGTCGAACACGCTGCGCCCGGGGCCGTAGATCCCGGCGAGGCGGAAGATCCGCACCGGAAGGCCCGTCGCCCGCCACGCCTCCTCCTGCGCCATTCGCCGCCGGGAGCGGGCGTGCCCGGGCGCGGGGGGTGTCGTCTCGTCCACCCAGCCGCCGCCGTGGTCGCCATAGACCCCGGTCGTCGAGAGCAGGCCCGCCCAGCGCACGGGCGGCAGCCGCGTGCCGTGGGCGAGAAGGGCGGGGTCGCCCGCCTCCGTCGGCGCGGCGGAGGCGAGGAGGTGGGTCACGTCCGCCGGCGGCGGGGTCTCGAACGGGACCGCCTCGATCCCCGCCGCGGCGAGATCGCTCCGGCGAGCGGGGTCGCGGCTCGTGCCGGCCACGCGCCAGCCGCGGGCGGCCAGCCGTCGGGCCAGCGCCTCGGCCGTGTAGCCGAGGCCGAGGCACCAGAGGAAGGGGCGCGTGTCGTCCATGGGGCCGCAAGGTGGACCGGCGCCTTGCATCCGGCAAGCGCGCTCGCCACTCTCCCGGCCATGCGGATCCTCCTCCTCCTCCTCGTGCCGGCGATGCTGGCCGCACTTCCCGTCGCGGCGCAGACGGCGGCGGCGCGCGTGGCCGAACGGCGCGCCTGCCTCGAACTGGCCGTCCGCTCCCCGGCCGAGGGGGTGGCCCGCGCCGACGCGTGGGCGCGCGAGGGGGGCGGGCACGACGCGCGCCTGTGCCGGGCGACC
>JBIJED010000539.1:0-2862 GCA_044343785.1 Azospirillales bacterium
GTCGAGCACGTAGGGTACCGGCAGCGCCTCCAGCCGGGCGCCCACGTCGGCCAGCGCGGACGCGGGCAGATAGAGGTCGACGTGCCAGCCGAGCCGCGCGATCCGCCGCGCGATGCGGTCCAGCATGTCGAGGTCCGGCGCCTTGCCGAGGCGCGGGATGAAGGTGAAGCGGCAGCCGACGATGCCGGCGTCGGCGAGGCGGCGGAGTTCGGCGTCGTCGAACCCCTCGTCCACGTTGCCCACCCCGCGATAGCGGGCGGGGTCGGTCGCGATCGCGTCGGTGACGACGCGGTTGTCGCGCCCGTGCGGCGTGGCGTTCACCAGCACGGCCCGGCTCACGCCCATGCGGTCGTGGAAGCCGCGGAGCTTCTCCAGCGGCGCGTCCGGCGGGGTGTAGGGACGTTCCGGGACGTAGGGATAGAGCCGGTCCGGGCCGAACACGTGGCAATGGGTATCGCACGCCCCGGGCGGCAGCCGGAACGACGGGATCCGGGGGGCCGGATGGGGCGGCGGAATGGTCGGCGCGGATCGGGTCATGCGCCGGGCTCTACCACCTCCCGCCGGGGCACCTCCCGCCGGGGGTTTCCAAGCCCACGCACGCCCCCGGCCCGGCCCTCACAGGTCGACGACCACGTTCCCCAGGGTGGCGCCGGCCTCGACGGCCTCGTGCGCCGCCGCGATCTCCGACAACGGGAAGCGGGCGCCGATCGTGTGGATCAGGTCCCCCCGCTCCAGCATGCCCGCGAGGGCGTCGAGGGTGGCGCGCCGATCCTCGGGCGTGAGTTCGTAGACGAGGAAGAAGCGGATCGCGACGCTCGTCCACAGGCACGGCCGGAAGGGGACCGCGTTGTCGCCGGGGACGTTCGAGCCGTAGACGACGTGCGTGCCGTGGGGGGCGACGAGGCCCCGCGCCAGCATTGGCGCCGTGGTGGAGAAGTCCATGTCGACGATGCCGTCCACCCCGCGGCCGCCGGTCAGGTCCCGCACCCGCGCCGCGACGTCCTCGGTCTTGTAGGCGATCGTCTCCGCCGCACCGGCCGCGCGCGCGTGCGCCGCCTTCGCCTCGGATCCGACGGTGCCGATGACCCGGGCGCCGGCCCGCGTCGCGATCTGGGTGACGTAGTGCCCGACCGCGGAGGACGCACCCGTGACGAGGATCGTCCGCCCCTCGACCGGACCCAGGAGCCGCACGCCCTGGAGCGCGGTCAGCGCGGGGATCCCCAGACAGGCGGCCGCCGCGACGTCGATCCCGTCCGGCAGGCGCACCGCCTGCTCCGCCGGGAGGGCGACGAATTCGGCGGCCGTCCCGAACGCCCGCTTCCACTGGCCGTTCCAGATCCAGACCCGCTCGCCGACCCGGGTCGCCGGCACCCCGGGGCCGACGGCGTCGATCACGCCACCGCCGTCGCTGTGCGGGACGATCCGTTCGAAGGCGGGCGGGGCGCCGCGCCGGCTCTTCACGTCGGACGGGTTCACGCCCGAGGCGGCGAGGCGCACGCGCACCTCGCCGGGGCCGGGTTCGGGGGTCGGCATGTCGCCGACGACGAGGACCTCGCGGGCGGCTCCGTTGCGGCTGTACCAGGCGGCCTTCATCGTTCTCGTCGTCTCCTGTCGCGGGGAACAAGTCGGTCGGCGGACCATTTGCCGTCGACCATGCCGTCGCCGGCGCGCCAAGTCATGGTTTCGATGAGCCGCCGACCCTGCGTGTCGCGATCGGCCGGGCGTGGTCGCGCATTTCCCTCGGCTCGATGCCGACCGGGAGGACCCGACATGTGGGGATCGCCCGCCGCCCGACTCGCGGCCGACCTCCGGCTCTTTTTCTTGTGCTGGCTGGCGGCGTGAGGGCCGTCCTCAGTCCGCCTCGACGTTCGCGCGGCGGATGAGGGCGCCCCGGCGGTCGATCTCGGCCGCGATGTGCGCCGCGCTCCCGTTGCCGCCGGTGCCGACATGGATGGTGCCGGGCGCCGCCTTCGCCGGGGCGATCAGTTCTCGGTCTCCCTCCCGGTGATGCGTGGACCGCGGCCGTTCCGCCGGCCGTCGGACGGCGGCAGATGCGCGCGTTCCCCGGCGCCGAATCCAATCACCTGACCCGAACGAGCGATCACCGGCGGTGATCGCTCGCCCGGACAGATGTCAGACGAGGCCGCGCTGGCGCAGGAGCGGATCGATCGCCGGCGGGCGCCCGCGGAAGCCGGCGTAAAGCGCCATGGGATCGACCGTGTCGCCGGCCGCGAACACGGTTCCGAGCCGTTCGGCGAGGGCCGGGTCGAACAGGTCGCCCGCCTCGACGAAGGCTTCGAACCCGTCGGCGTCCAGCACCTCCGCCCAGAGGTAGGCGTAGTAGCCGGCGGCGTAGCCGTCGCCCGCGAAGAGGTGCTGGAAGTGGGGCGCACGGTGCCGGATCGCGATCTCCGACGGCATGCCGATCTTCGCCTTCACCGCGGCCTCGAACGCGGTCGGGTCGACCGGTCCATCGCCGGGGCTGCGGTGCATCTCGAGGTCGAGGAGGGCGGCCGCGGTGTACTCCACCGTCTGGAAGCCCTGGTTGAAGGTGCGGGCGGCGAGGATGCGGGCCAGCAGGTCCTCCGGGATCGGCGTGCCGGTCTCGTGATGGACCGCGAATTCCCTGAGCGTCTCCTCCGAGGCGATCCAGTGCTCCATCACCTGCGAGGGGAACTCGACGAAGTCCCGCCGCACCGACGTGCCCGACTGGGAGGGATAGCGGACCTTGCTCAGGATGCCGTGGAGCGCGTGCCCGAATTCATGGAACAGGGTCCGCGCGTCGTCGAAGCTCAGGAGCGTCGGCGACGCCTTGGAGAAGTTGTTGTTGTTCGCGATGACCGGCGACACGGGTCCGTCGAG
>JBIJED010000541.1:0-2859 GCA_044343785.1 Azospirillales bacterium
CCCACGTCCTCGCCCAGCACCCAGACGGTCGGGTCGGCGTCCATCGCCTCGGTCAGCGCGCGGCGGCCCGCCTCGACGTAGGTGGTCATCGCCATGGTCCGGCCCCCCGGTCGGACACGTCGGCGTAGGCGGCCTCGACCGCCGGCCACGGTGCCGCAAGGGCGGCCTCGACCGACGCCTCCACCTCCGCCCGCGCGTCGCGCCCGGCGGCGTCGAGGTCGGCCGCCGGCACGCCCAGCGCCTCCAGCCGCGCGCGGACCCGGGCGATCGGCTCGTCCGTCCAGCGCGCCGCCACCTCGTCGGCCGGCCGGTAGGTCGCCGGATCGTGGGAGATGTGGCCCGACAGTCGATAGGTGGTGGCGACGAGGAACCGTGGCCCGCCGCCCGCCCGGATCTCGGCCAGAAGGCGCGCGGCCGCGGTGTCCACCGCCTCCACGTCGTTGCCGTCCACCGCCTCGCCCGGGATGTCGAAGGCCCGCGCGCGCTCCAGCGGGCCGGGGCCGGCGGTGGTGGTGCGGGTGCGGGTGGTGGCGGCGAAGCCGTTGTCCTCGCACACGAACAGGACCGGCAGGTCGAAGACCCGCGCCCAGTTCAGGCTCTCGAAGAAGGGGCCGCGGTTGGTCGCCCCGTCGCCGAAGAAGGTGACGGCCACGTGCGGCAGCCCGCGCAGGCGGATGGCCTGCGCCGCGCCGACGGCGATCGGGAGCCCCGCCGCCACCACCCCGTTCGCCCCCAGCATGCCGACGCGGAAGTCGGCCACGTGCATCGACCCGCCCTTGCCGCCGCAGGTGCCGGTGGCCTTGCCGTAGATCTCGGCCATCATGCCGGCGAGGTCGCCGCCCTTGGCCAGCGTGTGCCCGTGGCCACGGTGCGTGCTGGTGACGACGTCGTTCGTGCCCAGGTTGGCGCAGACGCCGACCGCCACCGCCTCCTGCCCGATCGACAGATGGACGAAGCCCGGCACCGCGCCGGTGCGATAGGCCGCACCCGCCGCCTCCTCGAAGGCGCGGATGCGCCACATGGCGCGGTGGTGCGCCTCCAGCCGGGCCACGGCCGCATCGTTGCGCGGCGGCGTTCCGCCCGCCGGGTTCCCGGTCATCGTCACCAGCGCCCTCCCCATCGGCGGTCGCCTCCGCCCGATCGGCCGGCATGGTGCGAAGCCGGGCGCGCGTTGTCAAATGCCGGGGATCGGCAGCCGCAGGTGGCGGGCGTCGGGTCGACCGCCCCCGACCGCGTCGAACCCGCGCCTTCCGCCGCCCCTGCCATCCTGCTAGAACGCCCGGGCCATGACCCAGCCCCAGACCGACCCCCGGACCCGCCGCGCGACCGTCGAC
Source organism: Azospirillales bacterium (assembly GCA_044343785.1). Taxonomy (GTDB): domain Bacteria; phylum Pseudomonadota; class Alphaproteobacteria; order Azospirillales; family Azospirillaceae; genus CANGXM01. Next base: position 1,335 of record JBIJED010000541.1, read on the forward strand.
CGCGCCACCAACGAGACGAGGATCGCCGTCGCCGTCGACCTCGACGGGACCGGCCGCGCCGACATCGCGACCGGCATCGGCTTCCTCGACCACATGCTGGACCAGCTCGCCCGCCATTCGCTGATCGACCTGACGGTGAAGGCCGACGGCGACCTGCACATCGACGCCCACCACACGACCGAGGACACGGGCATCGCCATCGGCCAGGCGCTGACCAAGGCGCTGGGCGACAAGCGCGGGATCGCGCGCTACGGCCACGCCTATCTGCCGATGGACGAGGCGCTGGTGCGCGTGGCGCTGGATCTTTCGGGCCGCCCGTTCCTCGTCTGGAACGTGACCTTCGCGACCGACCGGCTGGGCCAGCTCGACACCCAATTGGTGCGCGAGTTCTTCCAGGCGATCGCCCAGCACGGCGGCATCACGCTGCACGTGGACATGATCCACGGCGCCAACGACCACCACGTGGCGGAGGCCTGCTTCAAGGGCCTCGCCCAGGCGCTGCGCCGGGCGGTCGAGATCGACCCGCGCAAGGCGGGCCAGATCCCGTCGACGAAGGGGACGCTCTAGACCATGCCGGTCGCCGACCGGACCCTCGACATCCTGCGCCACCTCGCATCGCGGCCGGGGCACGACGAGGTTAAGGCCGACTTCCGCCAGCTTCTGGTCGAGGAGTTCGGGGTCGCCATCGGGGCGTTGGACTTCGAGCGTCGGGTGCCCGAGGTCCGCGGGCGGATCGACGCGCTGGTCGGACGCACGGTGTTCGAGGCGAAGTCGGATCTCGACCGGGAGTGGGGCGACGTCGAACGCCGCATGCCCGACTATCTGGCGGACCGGGAGCGGGACGAGGGCGAGCGCTTCATCGCCATCGCGTCGGACGGCCGGAAGTGGGCCGTGTTCGAGCTTCAGGCCGGCCGCCTCGTCAAGCTCGGCGACCGCGTCCTCGACCCGGACAGGGCGGAATCGTTCCTCGCCTGGCTCGACGGCGCGCTCGCGCTGAAGGCGAGCCTGCCGCCCGATCCGCTCACGATCCGCGCCGAACTCGGCCGGGAGTCGGTCGCCTTCGGCCTCGTGGACCGGAGCCTGCGGTCCTTGTGGGCGCGCATCGGGTCGAACCCGGCGGTGGCGCTGAAGCGCCAGCTCTGGGCCGATCTGCTCCGCCTCGTCTATGGCCGCGACGTGCAGAACGACGGGCTGTGGTTCCAGCACACGTTTCTGGTCGTAGTGTCCAAGTGCGTTGCGCTGGCCGTCATGCGCCTGCCCGAGGACGATCCCGAACGGCTCCTGTCGGGTGCGGCCTTCACCGACGTCGGCATCGACGGGGCGGTGGAGAGCGACTTCTTCGACTGGCCCGTGGCCGACGACGAGGGGCGCGCGCTGGTCCGCCGGGTAATGGCGCACGTCCGCCGCTTCCGCCTGTCGGAGGTTCAGTCGGACGTGCTGAAGGTGCTCTACGAGAGTCTGATCGACCGCGACGAGCGGCACGGGTTGGGCGAGTACTACACGCCCGACTGGCTGGCGGCCAAGG
>JBIJED010000052.1:0-10146 GCA_044343785.1 Azospirillales bacterium
GGTCATCTCGGTGAGGACCGCGTCGGCGCGGCGCTGGCCGAGCCGCTGGTTGTACTGCGGCGAGCCCGAGGTGTCGGTGTGGCCGACGACCTCGATCCGGGCGTTGCCGCCCGAACGGATCGCGTTCACCGCCGTGGTGATGGTGTCGCGGGCGGCCGCGGTCAGGTTGGCGCTGTCCCAGTCGAAGAAGACCAGGAAGGTCTGCGTCTGACGGACCGGCGCGACGACCGGCGCCGCGACGGGGGCCGGGGCCGGAGCGGGGGCCGGAGCGGGGGCGGCCACCGGGGCCGGGGCGCCGAAGGTGTAGCGCAGGCCGACGAGAACGCTGTGGTTGCGAAGATCCGCGTCGCCGACGCGGCCGGGGTTGTTGCCGACCGGGGCGTTGGTGCCCGAGCTGCTGTAGGAGACGTTGCCGAGGCCGGCGAAGTAGCGGTAGTCGGCCGTGAGCGCGATCTCCGGCGTCAGCGCGTAGGCGAGGCCGCCCACGATCTGGTACGCCCAGACGCTGTCGTTGCCGCTGAAGTTCCGGTTGATCGTGGCGTTCACCGGATCGCGGACGTCGGTGAGGCGCAGCTGCGCGCGGCCGAAGCCGGCGCCGAAGTAGGGCATGAAGGCCGAGCCGGTGTTCAGCTCGTAGATCGCGTTCAGCATCGCGCTGTTCACGCGAAGGCGGCCGCTCGCATCCTCGGAGGCGCCGAAGCCGGTCACGCCGTCGACGTTGGAGCGGCGCTGGGCGATCTCCGCCTCGACGCGCATGCCGTAGCCGAACTTGTAGCCGGCCGAGAGGCTGCCCACCCAGCCGCGGTCGAACTCGATCTTGTGGTCGTTCGCCCGGGCGATGGTCCCGACGTCCGGACCGGAGAAGTCCCGGGTCTGCGTCAGACCGCCGGCGGCACCGAGGTAGAACTGCGCGTTGGACGGCTGGGCGACGAGAACGGCGGCCAGCGCGGTACCGGCCAGCAGGATGCGCGACATGAAACGTCTCCGAAGAGCTTCGAAACTGCGAACGATGTAACGCCGATCGATCGGACATGCCACATGCGAAGGTGCGGGTCGGTTCCGCTTCCGGCGCGATGTGGCTTCCGCGCAACGCCGTGGCCGCGCCGCCGCGGCCCATGGCGCCACGGGTCGCGGCGCCGCGGCCCGTGGCGCCACCCCGGTCGGCGCGCTATGTTCCGCACCATGGAACGCGACCCCGAATCCCGCGTCTTCGGCTTCCGTGCGGTCGACCCGCAGGAGAAGACGACGCTCGTCCGCCACGTCTTCGACAGCGTGGCGTCGAAGTACGACCTGATGAACGACCTGATGTCGGGCGGCGTCCACCGCCTGTGGAAGGACGCGTTCGTCGCCGAGGTCGACCCGCGGCCGGGCCAGACGATCGCCGACGTGGCCGGCGGCACCGGCGACATCGCCTTCCGCATGATCCGCCGGTCGGGCGGCGGCGCCCGGGTCCACATGGTCGACCTGAACGAGCAGATGCTGCGGGTGGGACGCGACCGCGCGGTCGACCGCGGGATCCTCGACGGCGTCGACTACACGGTCGGCAACGCCGAGGACCTGCCGCTGGCCGACCGTTCGGTCGACCTCTACACGATCGCCTTCGGCCTTCGGAACGTCACCCGCATCGACCGCGCGCTGACCGAGGCGCGGCGCGTGCTGCGGCCCGGCGGACGCTTTCTCTGCCTCGAGTTCGGCAAGGTCCGGCTGCCGGCGCTGAAGGCCGCCTACGACGCCTATTCCTTCACCGTGCTGCCGCGACTCGGTGCGCTCGTCGCCCGCGACGCGGAGAGCTACCGCTACCTCGCCGAGAGCATCCGCACCTTCCCCGACCAGCCGACGCTCGCGCGGCGCATGGAGGCGGCAGGGCTCGCCCGCGCGCGCTGGATCAACCTCTCGGGCGGGATCGCCGCGATCCATACCGGCTGGCGGCTCTGACGGCCGCATGTTCCGGAGTCTCCGCAACATCGCCCGGCTGGCCGGGATCGTCCGCACGCTCGGCCGGCACGACGCGCTTTTCGCCGACCGGGTGTCGGAACTGGCGCCGGGCCTCGGCTGGCTGGCGCGCCGGCTGTCGCGGCGCGGCGTGCCGGGCCGCCAGGGCGAACGCCTCGCCGCCGCGCTGACCGAACTCGGCCCCAGCTTCATCAAGCTGGGACAGGCGCTGTCCACCCGCGCCGACCTCGTCGGCGAAGAGGTGTCGACCGACTTGGCACAACTCCAGGACCGGCTCGCCCCCTTCCCGTCCGACGCCGCGGTGGCGACCATCGAGGCGGAGCTGGGTCGCCCGATCGACGTGCTGTTCGCCGCCTTCGACCCGGCGCCCGTGGCCGCCGCCTCGATCGCGCAGGTCCACTACGGCGTGACGGCCGACGGGCGCGAGGTGGCGGTCAAGGTGCTGCGGCCGGACATCGAGGGCCGGTTCCGCCGCGACCTCGACCTGTTCGCCTGGGTCGCGCGGCTGATCGAGACGGTCCACCCGCCCATCCGCCGCCTGCGCCCGATCGAGATCGTCGCCCTGTTCGAGCGGTCGGTCCGGCTCGAGATGGACCTGCGCATGGAGGCGTCGGCGGCGTCGGAGTTCCGCGCCAACTTCGCCGACGAGCCCGACTACCGCATCCCCAAGGTCGACTGGGACCGCACCGGGCGCCGGGTGATGACGGTGGAGCGGTTCAGCGGCGTCCGCTTCGACGCCAAGGAGGCGATCCTCGCCAGCGGCCACGACCTCGACGGGATCCTGACGCTGGCCTCGCGGGCGCTGTTCAACCAGGTGTTCCGCGACGGCTTCTTCCACGCCGACCTGCACCCCGGGAACATGTTCGTGCTGGAGGACGGGGCGATCGGCGTCGTCGACTTCGGCATCATGGGCCGGATCGACATGAAGACCCGGCGCTATCTGGCCGACATGCTGCTGGGCTTCCTCGACCGCGACTACCGCCGCGTGGCGCGGGTCCATTTCGACGCGGGCTACGTGCCGGCCGACCAGTCGATCGACCTGTTCACCCAGGCCGTCCGGTCGATCGGCGAGCCGCTGCACGACAAGCCGCTCCAGGAGATCTCGGTCGGCCGCCTGCTGGCCCAGCTGTTCCAGGTGACCGGGCAGTTCCGGATGCAGACGCAGCCGCAGTTGCTCCTGCTCCAGAAATCGATGCTGACCGCCGAGGGCGTCGGCCGCCGGCTCGACCCGACCGTGAACATCTGGGACCTCGCCCGCCCGCTGATCGAGAGCTGGATGCGGGAGAACCGGGGCCCCGAGGCCATCGCCGCCGAACGGATCGCCTCCCTCCTCGACACGCTGGAGCGCCTGCCCGCGGTGGTGCGCGACGCGGAGACGGCGCTCGCCACGATCGCCGACGGCGGCCTCCGCCTCCACCCCGAATCGCTGCGCGCGGTGCTGGACGGCTGGTCGCGGCGCCGCGCGCGCGCGCTCTGGGCGCTCTGGGCGGCGAGTGCTGCGGTCGCGGCGGCGGTGGCCCTCGTGGCGCTGGCGTAGGCACCGGGACGTTTCAGGAATCCACGGCGGAATCGTGGCCGTTCCGCCCCGAAGATACCTTGAAGAGACGGGGAAGAATTTCCGATCGATTTCGTTCACCTGATCGACCGGTCACGAAGACGCGGTCGCCCGAAACGAAGTCGATCCGAGAGGCCAGCCATGATCCGTCCGTTCGCCGCCGCCGTCGCCCTCGCCCTCCTCGCGTCCCCGGTGCTCGCGGCGGGCCAGCCCGCCCCGGCGACCGTCGCCCAGTCGCCGGCCGTCCAGGGCAAGGCCGATCCGGCGAAGCCCGCGGCGGCCGCCCAGCAGGACGTCAGGAAGAAGGCCCCCGCCACGAACGCCGCCGCCCCCGCGACCCCGGCGAAGCCCGCCGGGGGCACCGTCACCCGTTGAGCCACGGGAGGGGGCGGGAGGTGCGGATGGCGCCTCCCGCCCCCATCTTACGCCCCATGCTTCGACCCGTCCGCCTCGCCGCCGCCGCCCTGACCGTCGCCCTCGCGACGGCGCTCGCCGCCCCCGCCGCCGACGCGCAGCGTGCCCGCGCGCCCATGGAACTCTCCGCCCGCGACCGGGGCGACGTCACCCGCGTCGAACGCTACCTCGCCGGACTGACGACCCTTCGGGCCGCGTTCCGGCAGGTGGCCCAGGACGGCGGGGAGGCGAGCGGCACGTTCCACCTCTCCCGCCCCGGCCGCATGCGCATCGACTACGACGGCCGCCGCAACAACTTCATCGTCGCCGACGGCACCTTCATCTATCAGTGGGACGACAGCCTGAAGTCCTTCTCCAGCACCTTCATCGGCCAGACGATGGCGGACTTCATCCTGCGCGCCGACGTGCGGCTGTCCGGCGACGTGGCCGTCACCGGCCTCGACCGCCAGCCCGGCCGGCTGGAGGTCGCGATGGTGCAGGCGTCGGAGCCGCTCCAGGGGGAACTGACCCTCGTGTTCGAGGACGGGCCCCGCAACGACGGGCCGCTGGCGCTTCGCCAGTGGCGCGTCATCGACGCCCAGGGGCTGACCACGGTCGTCACCCTGTTCGGGGTGGAGACGGGGATGGCCCTCGATCGCCGCCTGTTCCAGTTCAACGATCCGCGCGGCCGGGATCAGGGCGGCGGCGACCGTTGACGAGCCCCACCCCCGACAGGGTTCTCGCGGGCCGCGGCCGGCGGGATCGGAAACCGGGAGCCTCGGATCGACCGTGAACGGGCGACGCGCGGGGCCGCCGGCGAGTTGGCGTGGGGGGGGGCGGAAGACGGATCGGCGGTCGTGCATCTTCCGGCGGGATCCGCGATCCGTCAGTGAGATCGCAGGGGAACGGGATGGCCGGCAATCCGAAGCAGGGGTTCCATCTGATCGAGGGGGCGGGGCAGCCGCCTCTCGTTGCGGTCAACCAGCCCGACGCGACGGTCGCACAGCTTCTGCTGCTGGCCAATGGCCTCGGCCCGCGCGCCTACACCGACGTCCGGCGGATCGTGTCCGGCATCGTCGACGCCGACGGCCGGGACGATGCGGACGCGGGCGAGGTCTGCGCCTCGCTCCTCCAGCGTGATCGCGGCGGGTTGATCATCGTCATGCCCGCGAGCTGTTCGATGGAGCCGATCGGAACGGTGACGGCCTCGATGATCCAGGGCGGCTTCATGCTGCTCCGGTTCGGGTTCGGGACCGTTCGCACCGCGCCGGGCATCGCCGCCTCGGGCACGAAGGTCGTCGTGGCGCCGGTCCTCGACGCCGCCGTGCGCCGGGGCTGAGGGCGCCGCGGGAGGGGCGGGCATCCTTTCGGTGAATGGCCACGGACTTTCGATAGGTTGATCGGAAAAGCCGGCCGGGGCACACCTGCGTCATCGTGCCTCCGCTCCGGAACGACCGCCATGACGCTCGCCCGCCGTCTGCTCCTCGCCATCGCCCTGCTTGTCGGCCCGGCTGGCCACGCGCTCGCCCTCGATCCCCCGAAGGGCCCGGTGATCCTGACGATGTCGGGCGCCCTCGGCACCACGAACGCGGAGGTGGACGGGCGGCGCGTGGCGCGGATCGACCGGGACATGCTGGCCGCCCTGCCCCAGCGCGCGTTCCGGACCGCCACGCCCTGGCACACGGGCACACCCGAGTTCCGCGGGCCGACGCTCCGCGACGTGCTCGCGCTCGTCGGGGCAAACGGGCGCGAAATGCGGGTGACCGCGATCAACGACTACGCCTCGTCCGTGCCCGTCGCGGACGCCGAACTCGACGTGGTTCTGGCCACGCTCATCGACGGCACCCCCATCCCCGTCCGCGAGAAGGGACCGCTCTTCATCGTCTACAACTTCGACGGACAGCCCCGGCTGCGCACCGAGCAGTACTTCTCCCGCTCGGTCTGGCAGGTGAAGTCGATCGAGATCCTGCCCTGAACCGGGTGCGCCGGGCTCACCCGCGCAGCACGTCCGCGATCGCGTCGGCCACGCGCTCGACGTCCCGCGCCGCGAGCCCCGCGATGTTGATGCGACCGTCGCCGACGACGTAGACGCCGTGGCGCGTGCGCAGCGCCTCGATCTGCGCCGGGGTCGCGGCGATGCGCGAGAACATGCCCTTCTGCCCCGCCAGCCGGGCGTGGGCCGCGTCGTTCGTACGCCTGACGAGGGCGTCGGCGAAGAGGCGCCGCACGGTCCGGATCCGGTCGCGCATGGCGTCCAGCTCCTCCAGCCAGCCGGCGCGCAGGGCCGGATCCTCCAGCACGGTGCGGACGACGGCGGCGCCGTGGTCGGGCGGCATCGTGTGGCCGGCCCGGATGACGGCCGAGAGCTGCGTGCGCACCACCACCGCCCGCGCCGGGTCGGCTGCGACCGCGATGGCGCAGCCCGCCCGGTCGCGGTAGATCCCGAAGTTCTTCGAGCAGCTGACCGCGGCCATCATCTCCGGCACCGTCCGGGCGAGGATGCGGGCGCCGCCCGCGTCGGCGTCGAGGCCGTCGCCGAAGCCCTGATAGGCCATGTCGACGAGGGGCACGAGCCCGCCGTCGCGCAGTGCCGTCGCGATGGCCGCCCACTCCGCCTCGGTCGGGTCGGCGCCGGTGGGGTTGTGGCAGCAGCCGTGCAGCAGCACGACGTCGCCCCGCGGCATGGCCCGCAGGGCCGCCAGCATGCGGTCGATCGCCACCGTGCCCGTCGCCGGGTCGAAATAGGGATAGATGCCGACCGGCACGCCGGCCGCCCCGAGCAGCGGCGGGTGGTTCGGCCAGGTCGGGTCCGGCACGCGGACCGTGGCCCCCGGGGCGGCGCGACGGACGAGGTCGGCCAGGATCTTCACCGCCGCCGATCCGCCGGTCGACTGCACGACCGCGACGCGGGCCGGATCGAGCGCGTCGGCGAACACGAGGCCGACCATGGCGGCGTTGAACCCCGCGTCCCCCTCGAGGCCGACGTAGGTCTTGGTCGTCTGCGTGTCGAGCAGGCGCCGCTCGGCCGCCTTGACCGCCGCCGGTATCGGCGTCCGGCCGTCCGCATCGCGGAAGACGCCGACGCCGAGGTCCACCTTGTCCGGCCGCGGGTCGGCGCGGAAGGTGGCCATCAGGCCGAGGATGGCGTCGGGCGGGGCCGGGGCGAGGCTCTCGAACATGCGCGTGCTCCTGACGGACGCGGCGACCGTCGGCGCCCGCCGCGGCTCCGCCGCGCCAACCGTCGGCGCCCGTCGCGGCCCTGTCAAGGCGCGGCGGGCGGCCGGTGCGCGGCGAGGAAGCGGCGGTCGATCAGGTCCTTCAGCAGGAAGGCCGCGCGACCGTACCACCAGAGCCCGCCCCGCACGGCGAGGCCGGTGCCGTCGCCGAGGTTCAGGATCCAGAGATGGCGGCGCTGCGGGCGGAAGGGGACGGGCGGCCGGCCTTCCAGCGCCGCCTCCAGGTTCGCGGTCAGGACCGGGCCCTGGCGGATGGCATGGACGCCCACCTTGTCGAGGCGGTGGCCCTCGACCGTCACCCCGTCGCCCGCGCCGTGGACGGCCGGATCGCCGACCGACCGCAGGAACCGGTCGACCCGCAGCGCGCCGGTCTCGTCGAGGGGCAGGCCGGCGGCGGCGTGGAGCGGGTTCGGCACGAGGCCGGTGGCGTTCACCAGATGGTCGAATGCGATCCGCCCGCCCGAGGCGAGCACCGCCTCCGTCCCCTCCACCCGGAGCACCCGTGCCCCGGTCCGGACCGCGACGCCGGCCCGGTCGAGCGACCGGAGCACCCGGTCGCGCGCACCCGGCGGCAGCCGGGCCAGCGGCGGACCGCCCGCGAGGATCGTGACCGCGATCCGGGCGCCGGCCCGGGTCGCCAGCGCCGCGAGGTTCGCCGCGACCTCCACCGCCGTGGCCCCGCCGCCCGCGACGGCCACCCGCGGCTCGCGCCCTTCGGCGAAGGCGCGCTCCAGGTGGGTGCGCAGGGCCAGGAGCCGCGCCACCGGCTTCACCGGATGCACGGCGGGGTTGTCCGCCGACCCCGGCAGGGGCGGCGGCGCGCTGCCGACGGCGAGGGAGAGCACGTCCCAGCCGATGGACCGTCCGTCGGCGAGGCCGAGCGTGCGGTTCGCCACGTCCACGCGGACGGCCGCCGTCTCCTCCACCGTCGCCCCGGCCGCCCGGGCCGTCGCGGCGACGTCGATCCGGTCGAGGGCGGGCGGATAGCGCCCGCCGAGGACGCCGGTCGCGAGGCCCGAGTACCAGAAGGGCTCGGGCGCCACGAGCGTCGCGGCATGGCCGCGCGCGACGATCCGGCGAAGGGAACCCAGCGCATGCAGATGGCCGTGACCGGCCCCGACCAGAACGAGACGCATGGCGCGAGCCTACACGGGCTCCGTCCGTGGGTTCCAGCGGCGCGACGGACGCGGGCGATCGATATCCACAGGTTGCGGTTTCGGGTGCCTGACGTTAAAAGTTGCGCATTGGACCGTTTCGTCCACCCCCGGGGGCGGGTCGCCCAGTTCGGCGTGCGGACGGACGGCGGCGACGCGGGAGGTGGGTCTTGTTCGTTCGGTCTCGGCTGCGTGCCGTTCGGTTCGGCACGGGCGGTGTCGGTCTCGTGATGCTCGGCGTGGCGGCCGGTTCCCCCGCCTTCGCCCAGCCGCTCCCCCCCTCGGCGGATCCCGGCCGCGTCGACCAGCGGCTGGTGGAGCCGCCGCGGCCCCGCTCGACGCCGCCGCTCCAGATCGAAGGGCCGGAATCGGCGCCTCCGCCGGCACAGGCCCGCGCCATCCGCTTCGGCCTGACCGAGGTGCGGGTGGAGGGATCGGACCGCATCCCCCAGGCGGAGCTGGCGGCGCTGACGGCACCACTCGCCGGGCGGGAGGTGACCCTGCTGGAGGTCTACGAGCTTCGCGACGCGATCACGGCGCGGCTGCGCGGCGACGGCTTCGTGCTGTCGCAGGCGATCATCCCGGCCCAGCGGGTGGAGGGCGGCGTCCTGCGGATCGAGGCGATCGAGGGGTTCATCTCCGACGTCGCCTACGAGGGGGAGGTTTCCCCGGCGGTCGAGGCGGTGCTCTCCGCCTACGTCGCGCCGATCCTCGCCGAACGCCCGCTGCGCGCGTCGACCCTCGAACGGCAGATGCTGCTGATGGACGACCTGCCGGGCGTCGGCGTGCGGTCGGTCCTGCGGCCGAACGACGAGGTGAAGGGCGGGACGACCCTGGTCCTCGTGGCGCAGCGGCGCGCGTTCGGCGGCTCCGTCTCGCTCGACAACCGCGGTTCGCGCGCGATCGGCCCGCTCCAGTCCGACGTCACCGCCGAGGCGCGGCTGCTGGAGCACAAGCTGTCGGTCCGCGCCCTGACGGCGATCCCGACCGACGAGCTGATGCTGGGCGACGCCGCCTGGACGTCGGCGGTGGGCGCGCTCGGCACCACGATCACCGTCGGCGCGCGCAAGTCCGTCTCGCGTCCGGGCGGCGTGGCGCGGATCAACGGCGTCCACAGCGACACGCGCTCGGTCCGCTTCGCCGTCTCGCACCCGATCCTGCGCTCGTCGGCGGAGACGATCCGGGTGACGGCCGAGGTCAGCGCGCGCAACAGCCGGACGCAGAACAACTTCGGCAGGCCCGCCCAGCGGCTTCAGAGCGAGGACCGGCTTCGCGTCCTGGCCCTGACCGGTTCCTGGGACTTCGCGGACGGCTGGGGCGGGTCGAACGTGCTTCAGGCCACGCTGAACAAGGGGTTCGGCGGTCTGGGCGCGAGCAACCGCGGCGTTCCGCGCTCGCGTGCGGACGGCGAGGTCGACTTCACCAAGCTCACCCTCTACGCCCAGCGCGACCAGCCGCTGGGTGGCGGCTTCTCGCTGACGCTGGCGGCGGAGGCGCAGTTGACCCGCGACCGCCTCCTCTCCTCGGAGGAATACGGCGTCGGCGGCAAGAGCTTCGGCCTCGCCTACGACAGCTCCGAGATCACGGGCGAGAACGGCGGCGCGGCGCGGGCGGAGCTGTCCTGGACCACGCGGTCGGACAACGACGCGATGGTGGCCCAGCCCTTCGTCTATCTGGACGCCGGCGGCGCCAACAACCGCGACGACGGCACCGTCGGCGCCAACCGGCGCGTCGGCTGGCAGACGCTCTGGTCGGCGGGCGTCGGCACCCGGCTCTTCCTGGGCAACGTCTCCGCCGGCCTCCTGCTCGCGAAGCCCTTCTCGGACCACGGCGCCGACACGGGTCACCCGTGGCG